>NZ_BMJQ01000017.1 GCF_014643535.1 Aliidongia dinghuensis
TTCTTCAACAAGCTCAAGCACTTCAGGCGCATCGCCACCAGATATGACCGCAGAGCTATCTATTTCCTCGCCGCCCTGCATCTCGCCAGCGCGATGATCTGGATGCGCTGAATGTCGATTCGTCCTAATGGTCCGGGAATATCTCGGATCTGAACGGGGTCTGGTCGTCGACGGCGCTGCGGATGCGCCGGCATGAGGCAAAGCAGACCCCGTTTCCAGTGATCGGCGTTTAGCGGCTGTTTTCCGTCGTCGCCCGGGAGTCTTCGCGGGTTGCGCAATTCGGGTCACTCGAAGGCGCAGCTGCGGGGGCGTGACCGACGGGCCGACGGCAGCGTGGCAGATCGCGGCCTCTCGAGGAGGAATGGATGTACTCGCTTTCGGGCAGGTCGCCCGGCCGATTCGGCTCGGGCCATGAGCTCTCGCAACTCACCGATCGCGGGGATGGTCCTGGCGACGTGCTCGGTGCCTGGATTGCCGTGCTGGCACTGTTCGTGGCCCTCGCCTCCTGCTTCGGTTGACCGTGCCCATGCTGGGCACCCTCGGCAACAGGTCAAATCCTTGGAGCAGAGGGGCTAGAAGATCTTCCGGTACTGCACGAAGCCGGAGCGGTCGGCGATCCGGTCATAGAGCTTCATGGCGTCCTTGTTGGTCTCGTGGGTCAGCCAGTGGACCCGTGACGCCCCCGTGGCCCGCGCATGCGCGTAGACATGATCGATCAGCACCCGGCCGGCGCCCGTGCCGCGCGCGGTTTCGGCCACAAACAGGTCCTGCAGATAGATGTAGTCGCCGACCGTCCAGCACGAGCGGTGGCGGATGTGATGGACGATACCGATCGCCCGGCCGTCGCGGAGCGCCAGCGCGCCTTTCATCGGTTCGGCCGGGTCGAGCAGCCGGGACCAGGTGACCGCGCGGACCTGGTCCGGAAGCTGTGTCTCATAGAAGGTGAGATAGCCCTGCCAGAGCGGGTCCCAGACGTCGTGATCGCCGGCTTCGAGCGGACGAACGATGACGGCGGCTTGGTCGCTCATGGCTGGGGCTCCTGTCGTTGCCGCCTTTCTTATCCCGCCGTGCTGAACGGCGGCAGCGCCAGTGCGGGTGCTATCGGCAAGCCACTTTGCGAGCCGCCCGCCCTATCCGCCGGTCTTGGCGACGCGCGCCGCCTGCGTCTGCTCGTGCGCGACGATCGCGCTCACGGGCACCAGCTGAAACCCCTTGGCCGCGACCGTCGGCAGCCATTGCCGGAGCTCGGCGATGGTCGCGTCGTGCGGATGGCCGATCGCGATCGCGACGCCGTTCTTGCGCGCCACCGCCTCGGTCTGCGCCAGCTCTCGCGCGACCTCGGGATCGGTCATGAAATTGTCGAGGAAGACGTCGCGCCCGACCGATGGCACGCCCATCTGCCGGGCGGTCGCGAGCCCGACCGAGTGCGGGGTGGTGCGCGAATCGAGGAAGAACAGGCCGCGCTGACGCAGTTGCTCGAGCACGATGGTCATGCCTGGCTGCGACTCGGTGAATTTGCTGCCCATGTGGTTGTTGACACCGACGAAGCCGTCCATGCGGCCCAACCCCCAGATCACCCGGCGGCGCAGCTCGTCGTCGTCGAGCCCGGTCACGAGCGCGTTCGGGCCCGGATCGACATGGCGCGCCTGCGGCTCCATCGGCATGTGCAGCATGATCTCGTCGCCATGCGCCCGGCCGACCGCCGTCTGCTTCGCCAGGTCGTCGGCATAGGTCATGAACGACAGTGTCAGCGGGCCGGGCAGCGTCATGACCTCGGCCGAGCGCTTGCGGTCGAGCCCCATGTCGTCGATCACGATGGCGATCATCGGCTGGCCGGCGACCGGTGCGGACGGCAGCGCGTTGCGTCGCCAGGCCGGCTCGCCGTGGGGCGCCGGCAGCACCACAGGCGGCGGCGCCACCGGCTTCGCGGGCTCGACGGGCGGCGGAGCCGGCGGCAGCGAGGCGACCTCGGGGCCTGCAACAGCTTCGGGATCGCTTGCGGGCGGCGCGCTCTGCGGCTTGGCGGGGCCCTTGTCGGCGGTCGCTTCCTCGATCAGCGGCGCCAGCGTATCGGTGCCATGGCGCTGAGCGGGTTGGACCGGCTGCGGCGACGGGATGAGCGGCGTCTCGATGCGATGCGGCAGCGACACGCTCTTCTGCTCGGGCTTCTCGGGCCGCGGCGTCTCCCGCTCAGGGGTCAGGATCAATGCCATGACCCCGGCCGCGAGCGCCAACGCCGCGACCGATGCCCAGAGCTGCCAGCGCCGCTTGCCCCTGCCCGCCATCCCCTTGCCCACTATGCCCCGTCCCGCCTGTTAACCTTGTTGGACGTTGTAGCCGGTTCACATCGGCGCGTCAGCCGGATCCTCTTGCCGCACCCGACCTTTCGAGCCTGCCGCCAAGCTGCTATATGGGGAGTTCTGCTTGGCCGCCCCGGGGCGCGGCCGGCCGCCATGGACTGTGCTCGCGATGTTCCTGCTCATCGATAACTACGACAGCTTCACGTACAATCTCTGGCACTACCTGTCGGAGCTGGGTGCCGAGATCAAGGTGGTGCGCAACGACGCGCTCACGGTCGAGCAAGCGCTGGCGCTGAAGCCCCAGGGGCTGATCATCTCGCCCGGTCCCGGCACGCCGATCCAGTCGGGCATCACCGTGCCGATCGTCGAGGCGGCGGGTGCGCTGCCGGTGCTGGGCGTCTGCCTCGGCCATCAGGCGATCGGCGAGGCGTTCGGCGGCCGGGTCGTGCGCGCGCCGGAACCGATGCACGGCAAGCTGAGCCCCGTCACCCACGACGGCAGCGGCCTGTTCCTGGGCCTGCCGAACCCCATCACCGTCACGCGCTATCACTCGCTGATCGTCGAGCGGTCAAGCCTGCCCGCGACGCTGCGCATCACGGCGGAGACGGCGGACGGCCTCATCATGGGGCTCGAGCATGTCGAGCGGCCGATCCATGGCGTGCAGTTCCATCCGGAAAGCATCGCGTCCGAGGCCGGCAAGCCGCTGCTCGCCAATTTCCTGGCGCTCGCGACCGGCCGGAAGATTGCCGCATGACCCAGCCGAACTTCAAGACCTGGCTTGCCGAACTCGCCAACGGCAAAGAGCTCGACGAGCAGGAAGCCGAAGCCGCGTTCGACATGATGATGTCGGGCGATGCGACGCCGTCGCAGATGGGCGCCTTCCTGATGGCGCTCCGCCTGCGCGGCGAGACGGTCGAGGAGATCACCGGCGCCGCCCGCAGCATGCGCGCCCGCGTGCTGCCGATCGACGCCCCGCCCGGCGCCATCGACACCTGCGGCACCGGTGGCGACAGCAGCGGCACGTTCAACATCTCGACCGCGAGCTCGCTGATCATTGCCGCTTGCGGCGTGCCGGTCGCCAAGCACGGCAACCGCGCCCTCTCCTCCAAATCCGGCGCCGCCGACGTGCTGACCGCGCTCGGCGTCAACATCGACGCGCCCATGGAGCTGGTGCGCCAGGCGCTGTGGGAGATCAACGTCGGCTTCCTGATGGCGCCCCGCCACCATGGCGCCATGCGCCATGTCGGGCCGACGCGCGTCGAGCTCGGCACGCGGACGATCTTTAATCTGTTGGGCCCGCTCACCAACCCGGCTGGCGTCACGCGGCAGGTCATGGGCGTGTTCGCCGCCAAATGGGTGACGCCGCTCGCCGAGGTGCTGCAGCGGCTCGGCAGCGAAGCCTGCTGGGTCGTCCATGGCGACGGGCTGGACGAGCTCACCACCGCCGGCACCAGCCATGTCGCGGCACTCCGTCAGGGCAAGATCGAGAGCTTCACCCTGACCGCGGCCGATGCCGGCCTGCCCCAGGCGCGACGCGAGGACCTGCTCGGCGGCACGCCGGAGGAGAACGCCGCGATGATGCGGACGCTGCTCGGTGGCGCCAAGGGGCCGATCCGCGACATCGTGCTCCTGAACAGCGCCGCGGCGCTCCTGGTCGGCGGCAAGGCCGCGGACCTCCGTGCCGGCGTCAAGCTCGCCGGCGAGGCGATCGACAGCGGCGCTGCGGCCCGCGTGCTCGACCGCCTGATCGAGATCACCAATTCGACGGAAACGGCGTAGGATCTTTCCATGAGCGACATCCTGGCCGAAATCGTCGCGCGCAAGCGCGACGATCTGAAAGCCGTTAAGACGGCGCAGCCGTTCGCCACGGTCGACCGCGCGGCACGGCAGAGCCCGGCGCCGCGCGGCTTCGCCGCCGCGATCGAACGCAAGCTTGCCGCCGGCCGCTACGCCCTCATCACCGAGATCAAGCGCGCCTCGCCCTCGGGCGGGCTCATCCGGCCGGACTTCGACCCGGCAGCGCTTGCCCGCGCCTACGAGGCGGCCGGGGCTGCCTGTCTCTCCGTACTGACCGACGAGCCCTATTTCCAGGGCACCATTGCGCATCTTCAGGCGGCACGCGCCGCCGTGGCGCTGCCGGTGCTGCGCAAGGATTTCATGGTCGACCCCTATCAGGTGGCGGAAGCGCGGGCGATCGGCGCCGACTGCATCCTGATCATCATGGCGGCGCTTGCCGACGGCCACGCGGCCGAACTTGCCGCCACGGCGCACGACTATGGGCTCGACGTGCTCATCGAGGTGCACGACCGCGTCGAGCTCGACCGGGCGCTCAAGCTCGACGCCCGCCTGCTCGGTATCAACAACCGCAATCTCAAGACCTTGAAGACCGACCTCGCCACGACCGAAGCGCTGGCCGCCGCCGTGCCGCAGGACCGTGTGCTGGTGAGCGAGAGCGGCCTCAAGACCGCGGCCGATCTTGCGCGCATGAGCGCCGTCGGCGCCCGCACCTTCCTCGTCGGCGAATCGCTGCTGCGCCAGGAGGACGTGGCGCAGGCGACCTTGCGCCTTCAAGGGCTCGCGGCATGACTGATCTCACGCATTTCGACGCCGAGGGCCGCGCCGTCATGGTCGACGTCTCCGACAAGGCGGAGACCGAGCGCGTCGCCGTGGCGCGCGGCTCGATCACCATGGCGCCGGAAACGCTGGAGCGCATCCGCCGCGGCGCGGTCGAGAAGGGCGACGTCCTGTCGGTCGCCCGGCTCGCCGGCATCATGGGCGCCAAGCGCACGCCGGACCTGATCCCGCTCTGCCATCCCCTCGCCCTCACCTCCGTCAAGCTCGAGCTCCGCCTGGCGCCGGAGCGGAATGCCGTCGAGATCGAGGCGACCTGCAAGCTCAAGGGCCGGACCGGCGTCGAGATGGAGGCGCTGACCGCCGTCTCGATAGCGGCGCTGACGATCTACGACATGGTGAAGGCGGTCGACCGCGCGATGGTGATCGGCGACATCCGCCTGGTGCACAAGTCCGGCGGCAAGTCGGGCACCTGGGAGGCGCCACGATGATCTCAGTCGCCGACGCGCTCGCCCGGATTCGCGAGGGCCTGACGCCACTTGGCGCGGAGCTCATCTCGCTCGCCGACGCCTATGGCCGGGTGCTGGCCGAGGATCTGACCGCCCGACGGACCCAGCCGCCCTTCGCCGTCTCGGCCATGGACGGCTATGCCGTGCGCGCGGCCGATGTCGCGGTGCTGCCGACCCGGCTGAAGCTGGTGGGATATGTCCCGGCCGGCGGCCGACACGAGGGCACGCTCGGCCCGGGCGAGGCGGTGCGCATCTTCACCGGCGCCCGGTTGCCGGACGGCGCCGACGCGGTTGTGATCCAGGAGGATACCGAGGCCAGCGACGGCACCGTGCTGGTGCACGACACGGTCGGCGCGTTCGGCCCCGGCCGCCACGTCCGCCAGGCCGGCATCGATTTCGTCGAGGGCGAGGTCGGGCTCAAGGCCGGCCGGCGCCTGTCCGCCCGCGATGTCGGCCTCGCCGCCGCGATGAACCGGCCCTGGCTCATGGTGCACCGCCGGCCGCGAGTCGCGATCCTGCCGACCGGCGACGAGGTGGCGCTGCCTGGCGACCCGATCGGCCCGAATCAGATCGTAAGCTCGAACGGCGCAGCCTTGGCCGCGTTGATCGCGGCCTCGGGCGGCATTCCGATCCAGCTCGGCATCGCACGCGACGACGGCGCCACGCTCAAGACCATGGCGCGCGGGGCCGAAGGGGCCGACCTGCTGGTCACGATCGGCGGCGCCTCGGTCGGCGAGCATGACCTGGTCAAGTCGGCACTGGGCGAGATCGGCCTCACGGTCGATTTCTGGAAGATCGCCATGCGGCCGGGCAAGCCCTTGATGTTCGGCCGTCTGGGCGCGACTGCCGTGCTGGGCCTGCCTGGCAATCCAGTCTCGGCGCTCGTTTGCGGCATGCTGTTCCTCAGGCCCGCGCTCGAGCGGCTGCAAGGCCTGCCGGGCGACGGTCCGCTGCCCGAGCCGGCGCTGGCCGGCGCCGCCCTCGCCGCCAACGACGGCCGCCAGGACTACTTGCGGGCGCGACTCGTGCGCGGCCCCGATGGCGCCTGGGTCGCGATGCCGTTCGAGAAGCAGGATTCCTCGATGATGTCGGCGCTCGCCGGCGCCGATTGCCTGATCGTGCGCCCGCCCGCCGCCCCGGCCGTGCCGGCCGGCGCCCCAGTGGACGTCATCCGCCTTAGCGAGGGTGCTTACGCACTCTAACGTGCGGGAATGTCACCGCTTGGACACTTGACCCGACGCCAGAACCAAACTAGAACATTTAACAGTGTTTAGGTTTTGTTCCATCGTCGCCCAAGTGCCCCGGTTGGCCTGAAGCGACGCCACAAATGAGGTGCCGCGCAATGTTGACGAAGAAGCAACAGGAACTCCTGATCTTCATCAACGAGCGTCTGACCCAAAGCGGCGTCTCGCCCTCCTTCGAGGAGATGAAGGAGGCGCTCAACCTCCGGTCCAAATCGGGCATCCACCGGCTGATCAGCGGGCTCGAGGAGCGCGGCTTCATCCGGCGCCTCGCGCATCGCGCCCGGGCACTCGAGGTGCTGAAATTGCCGGATGCCTTCGCCGCCCCAACCGCGACCGTCGAGAAGGCCGCCGATCGCGGTGGCAAGTTCTCGCCGACGGTGATCCGCGGCGACTTCAAGACCGCCCTGCCCGGCACCCCGCCGGACGTCGAGGCCGAGGCGGTGCAACTGCCGCTCTACGGCCGGATCGCCGCCGGCACGCCGATCGCAGCACTCCGCGACACCAGCAACACCATCGGCATCCCGGCCGCCATGCTGACCGGCCGCGCCGAGCATTACGCGCTCGAGGTGGCCGGCGACAGCATGATCGATGCCGGCGTGCTCGACGGTGACACGGTGATCATCCAGCGCTGCGACACGGCGGACAACGGCACGATCGTCGTCGCTCTGGTCGACGAAGAAGAGGTCACCCTAAAGCGCATCCGCCGCAAGGGCGCTTCGATCGCGCTTGAGCCGGCAAACAAGGCCTACGAGACGCGCATCTTCGGCCCCGACCGGGTCAAGGTGCAGGGTCGCCTGGTCGGGCTGTTGCGCCGCTACTGAGCCGGCGCGCTTACGCTGCCCGGCGTCCTGGGCTGGGGTACCCACGGCCGGTCGCCGCGGGACGCATTCGCACTCTCGATCCGCAGCGGCTCCTCGAGCCAGAGCGCGGTTGCGCCGTAGCGGCGCAGATCGGCGAGATCGATCACGCGGGTCCGGCCAGCGCAGCGGCGCGGCGCCCGTACCAGCGACAATACCAGGTCGGCCGAGCGGCATTCTTCGTCGAGTGCCGCGACGCTGCGTACCAGTGCAATCCGCCGGCCGGGCCGCTCAAGGATGCAGCCATCGTCGTCGCAGCGGATAGCGCCATGCTCCGCCGCCTCTCCGGCCGTCGGCAGATGCCCGGCGGCGATGCCGCCGGCACTCCTGAGCCAGTTCTCGGCGGCGAGCCGGTCGGCCCGGTCCGATGACAGAAGATAGGCGTCACCTGAACGGATGGCGACGAGTGCGCCGTCGCCGGCCAGCAGCAGGTCCGGCGGCCGCGCGGTCGTGAGGCTGGCGATGCCGATGAGGATCGGCGCCAGGCCCCAGCGACGCCAGGGCGTGGTCCAGAGGGCCAGCCATAGGCCCCCGACCGTGATCGACAGCAGGCCCCAGACCGGCATCGACGGCAGGTCGAGTGCCGCACTCGGCAGGCCGGCGGTCCAATGGGCAACCCGCTCGATGAGGTCCAGCCCCCAGCCCATGGGTACCAGTCCGAGCCGTTCGAGGCCGAGCGGCATCAACAGGCAGGAGACGAGCGCCCAGGGCATGACCCAGACGCCGGCGAGCGGCACGGCGATCAGGTTGGCCGGCACCGAGAACAGCGCAAAGCGGTTGAAATGATAGATCGCGAAGGCCGCCGTGCCGAGCGTCGCGACAATCGTCGTGAGCGCGATGCCGAGCAGATGCAGGAGGCCCTGGCCGATCGGCCCGGTATCGCGCCGGAGGCCGCCGAGCCGATTACCCCAGGTTTCGTAGAACGCGATCAGGCCCAGGACCGCGGCGAAGGACATCTGGAAGCTGACGCCGACGATCGCGACGGGATCGAGCGTCATGACCAGCAAGGCGGCCCAGGCGAGGCTGCGCATGCCGATCGGCTGCCGGTCGATCAGGATCGCGAGCAGGGCGAGCGCGCACATGACGAAGGCACGCTCCGTCGGCACGGCGGCGCCGGAGATCGCCAGATAGAGCGTCGCCACCGCGAGCGCGCCGGCGGCCGCCCATTTCTTGATCGGATAGGCGAGCGCCACGCGCGGCACCAGCGCCAGCATGGCCCGGATCGCGAAGAAGGCGGCGCCGGTCGCAAGCGTCATGTGCAGCCCGGCGATGACCAGCAGATGGGCGAGGCCGGAATCGCGGAAATCCTGGTTGACCGCGGCCGGGATGGCGCCGCGCTCGCCCGTGATGATCGCGGCGGCGATCGCGCCCTCCGCCCCGGGCAGAGCGGCGTGGATCCGTGTCGCCATCATGTCGCGGAGTGCATGCAACGCGGCGGAGAGGCTGCCGCGTTCAGCCGGTGTCACCACGGCGGGGCCGGTCGCGAAGCCGACACCGCCCAGCCGCTGGAAGAACGCCTGGCGCTGGAAGTCGAACCCGCCCGGCAGCGCCGGCGCCGGCGGCGGCATCAGCACCGCCGCGACGGACAGCCGGTCGCCCGGTTCCGGGACGGGGCCGTCGGCCTTGAGGCGCAGGCGCACCCGCGCCGGCGTCCGCTCCGGCGCCAGGCGATCGAGATGTGGTGCCGCGAGCGTCACACGCACACCCTCGGCCAACGTCTCGACCAGATCGACGCGCCCTTCGACCGTGACCGGCCCGAGCCGGCGGTCGAGCACCGGCGCCGTGGCACGCCAGGTCTCGAACTGGGCGGCGGCGAAGCCGCTCGCCGCGAAGCAGAGCGGCAAGGTCGCGAGCAGCACGGCGGGCGCTGCCGCATGGGCGCTGCGCCGAGCCCACAGGCTCACGCCGGCGAGCGGCACGGCGAAGGCGAGACCAAGGCCAGCCCAAGGCTCGACGGCCAGCGCGAAATAGGCGCCGATGCCGAGCGCGAAGGCGACCGGCAGCCAGAGGACCCAGCGCTCGCGCTCGGCCATCAAGCCGCGATGCAGCGTCCGTCCGAGCCGCTCGAGGGCAAGCCGGACCGGCAGGTGCCAAGCCCCGGCGCCCGCGTCCCGTCCCGCCGCGTGATCAACCATCCGCCCGCCTCGCGCTCAAGACGCAAAACCCTCCGAAACATAATACAGAGGTTGCGCACGCGGCCAGGGGTGCAATGGAGCGGCGCCCGGTGGAACAAGAGCCTCTGGTGCTGACGTCGCACGGTGCTATGGTCGCGCCCCCATGGGGTTTTCACCCAATCCTTCCGTTCCCGAGTGACCGATGACCGTTATCGCCCGTTTTGCCCCCTCGCCGACCGGCTATCTCCATATCGGCGGCGCCCGCACGGCGCTGTTCAACTGGCTGTTCGCGCGTCATCACGGCGGCAAGTGCCTGCTGCGCATCGAGGATACCGACCGGGTGCGCTCGACCGAGGCCGCCATCAAGGCGATCATCGACGGGCTCGCCTGGCTCGGCCTCGACTTCGACGGCGACATCGTCATGCAGTTCAAGCGCGCGCCGCGCCATGCGGAGGTGGCGCATGCCATGCTCGCGGCCGGCACCGCCTATTACTGCTACTGCACGCCCGAGGAGCTGGAGGCGATGCGCGAGAAGGCGCGCGCCGAGGGCCGGCCGGTGCGCTACGACGGCACCTGGCGCGACCGCGACCCGTCCGAGGCGCCGCCGGGCGTGAAACCGGTCATTCGCCTCCGGGCGCCGCAGACCGGCTCGACCGTGATCCGCGATGGCGTCCAGGGCGAGGTGACCGTCGACAACGAGCAGCTGGACGACCTGGTGCTGCTGCGCGCCGACGGCACGCCCACCTATATGCTGTCGGTCGTGGTCGACGATCACGACATGGGCATCACCCATGTCATCCGCGGTGACGACCATCTGACCAACGCCTTCCGCCAGGCCCAGATCTATCGCGCCAACAATTGGTCGGTACCCGAGTTCAGCCATATCCCGCTGATCCACGGCCCCGACGGCGCCAAGCTGTCGAAGCGCCACGGCGCGCTCGGCATCGAGGCCTATCGCGAGATGGGCTATCTGCCCGAGGCGCTCCGGAACTATCTGCTCCGGCTCGGCTGGGGCCACGGCGACGACGAGATCATCCCGACCGAACAGGCGATTTCGTGGTTCGATCTGCCGGGCATCGGCCGCGCGCCGGCCCGGCTCGACTATGCCAAGCTCGATAACCTCAACGGACACTATATGCGGCAAGCTGACGACGGCAGGCTCGTCGACCTCGTCGCCGAGCGGATCGGCCCGTTCAACCAAGCGCAGCGCGCAATCCTGCTGGCCGCCATGGCGGGCTTGAAAGCGCGGGCGAAGACCCTGGTCGAGCTGGCCGACAATGCCCGTTTCTACGTCGCGGCCCGGCCGATCCCGATGGACGAGAAGGCGGCGGCGCTCGGCACCGAGGAGGCGCGCGCGCGGCTCGGCCGGCTGGCCGGCCGCCTCAAGGACCAGGCGGAATGGACGGAAACTGCGCTCGAAGCGGCGATCCGCGCCTTCGTCGAGGCGGAGGGCGTGAAGCTCGGCGCGGTCGCCCAGCCGCTGCGCGCGGCGCTTGCCGGCGCCGTCACGTCGCCCGGCATCTTCGAGGTGATGGCCGTGCTCGGCCGGGATGAGGCACTCGGCCGCATCGGCGATTTCGCCGGGGTTGCCCTGGATTGAAGATGCCCCATGAACGATATTTGCTAAGATGTGCGGAGCAGCATAAGGTGCTCCGCGCCGCCGCAGCAGCATCCCTTTGCCTCCCATAGGGGACATTCCGAATGGACAGCAAACCCTCAGAGACCGTCACGCTGATCGACAATTCGACCGGCAAGCAGGTCACCCTGCCGCTCATCTCCGGCTCTGTCGGCCCCAAGGTCATCGACATCCGCAAGCTCTATGCGGAGACCGGCCACTTCACCTTCGATCCGGGCTATACCTCGACCGGTTCCTGTGAATCGAAGATCACCTACATCGATGGCGACGCCGGCGTGCTGCTCTATCGCGGCATTCCGATCGAGGAGCTGGCGGAACACAGCGACTTCCCCGAGACCTGCTACCTGCTCTTGAACGGCGAGCTGCCGACCGCGGCGCAGAAGACCAAGTTCGAGCGCGACATCACCATGCACACCATGGTGCACGAGCAGCTCGCAACCTTCTATCGCGGCTTCCGGCGCGACGCTCACCCGATGGCCGTCATGTGCGGCGTCGTGGGCGCGCTCTCGGCCTTCTATCATGATTCGACCGACATTCATGATCCGGAGCAGCGCAAGATCGCGTCCTATCGCCTGATCGCGAAGATGCCGACGATCGCCGCCATGGCGTACAAGTATTCGGTCGGCCAGCCGTTCATGTATCCGAAGAACTCGCTGAAATATGCCGAGAACTTCCTCCACATGTGCTTCGCCGTGCCGTGCGAGGAATATGTGGTGAGCCCGACGCTCGCCAAGGCGATGGACCGGATCTTCGTGCTCCATGCCGATCACGAGCAGAATGCGTCGACCTCGACCGTGCGCCTCGCCGGCTCGTCGGGCGCCAATCCGTTCGCCTGTATCGCCGCCGGCATCGCCTCGCTCTGGGGCCCCGCCCACGGCGGCGCCAACGAAGCGGTGCTGAAGATGCTCGACGAGATCGGGCATAAGAGCCGCATTCCTGAGTTCGTGCGGCGTGCCAAGGACAAGAACGACACGTTCCGCCTGATGGGCTTCGGCCATCGCGTCTACAAGAACTTCGACCCGCGCGCCAAGGTCATGCGCCAGACCTGCTACGAGGTGCTGAACGAGCTCGGCGTCCACGACGACCGGCTCGAGCTCGCCATGGAGCTCGAGAAGCTGGCGCTCGAAGACGATTACTTCGTCGAGAAGAAGCTCTATCCGAACGTCGACTTCTATTCGGGCATCATCCTGAAGGCGATGGGCTTCCCGGTGTCGATGTTCACCGCACTCTTCGCGGTCGCGCGCACGGTCGGCTGGGTCTCGCAGTGGAACGAGATGATCGAGGACGAAGGCCAGAAGATCGGCCGTCCGCGTCAGCTCTATACCGGCACCGATCGGCGGCCCTACGTGCCGCTGACGGCGCGTGGATAACGGCTTCCATCGCATAGACGACCTTCCGAAGGGGGGCGAGCCGCCGGATCGCATCGTCGATCCGACCTCGACCACCCTTCGGGGGGCACGCCTTGTCGCGGCCAACGACAACCGCGCCCCGCTGTCGCTTCGCCTGAAGCGAGCGGCCCTGCTGCTCATCGCCGGCGGTGCCGCCATCTGGCTGTTCTGGACCGGCCTGCGCTAAGCGGCCGGTTCAGCCGGCCACCTGCCGGAACTACTCGCCTGCGCCCTGCAGATCGAAGCACCAGTCGTTGCTGCGCATGAGGTGCCCGGGCGGGTATTCGAAATCGCATTCCCCGATCAGGCGGAATCCCAATCCGCGGCAGATGGCGTTCGACGGAAGATTTTCCGGTGCCGGGAAGGCGTGAAGGAATCGATGCAGCCTCTCACGCCGCAGAATCTCGATGAGCGCGGCAGCAGCACCACGTGCAATACCGCGCCCCTGGAATTCCGGGAAGATCGCCCAGCCGGTCTCGTAGACAGTCTCATCGCGCCAGAGCCGCTCCCAATAGCCGATGGAGCCCGCGGCCTGGCCGTCGCTTAGCACCGCGAACATCCGTGTCCGGCCAGGCTCCGCGCTTGCGAGATAACGCTGGTGCCGGCGCTCCAGCTCCTCAGATGTCTCGGAGCCGCCGATATGTTCGGTCTGCGCCGGCGTGTTGTTCCGTTCCAGCAGGGGGAAATCACCCTCCGACCAGCGCCTGAGCTCGATCATGATCGGCCTTCCTTCCGCCGGTCTGCGGCCGCCACCAGCTCCAGCACCTTGTCCGCGGCCCGCAGGCTCGGCGCTTCCCCGTCCCGCCCGATCTGCTGGAGGGCGGCCCGCGAGCCTTCGATCTGCAGCCGGCGGGCGTCCGGGTCGCTCAGCAGCCGCTCGACCGCGTCCGCGAGCCGCTCCGGCGTGCAGTCGTGCTGCAGCAGCTCGGGGATCATTGGACGATCGAGCAGCAGGTTGATGAGCGTCGCGTACTTGATCTTGATCGTCCGGCTGACGACGAAATGGGTCGGCCCCCAGATGCGGTAGCCGATGACCATCGGCACGCGCGCCATGGCGAGCTCGAGAGCCACCGTGCCCGATGCCGCGAGTGCCGCGGTGCTGGCTGCGAAAGCATCGAACTTCTCAGTGGAACCGCGCACCAGAATGGTGCGGCCGGACCAGTCCGCTATCGCTTCGGCAACCCGGTTCGCGACCGTCTCGACCGTGGGCACGACGACGACCAGGTCGGAATGGCGCTGGCGCAATCGCTCGACCGTCTCGCGGAACACCGGCAGGAGCCGGCTCACTTCGCTCTTGCGGCTGCCGGGCAACATGCAGAGCACCGTCGCGTCGGGGGCGATGCCGTGGCGCGCCCGGAAGGCCGGACCGTCGCCATGGTCGGCGCCGCCCTCGATCACCGGATGGCCGACATAGCTCGCCGGCAGCTTCACATGCTCGAAATAGGGCGGCTCGAACGGCAGCAGGGTCAGAAGATGGTCCGCCGCCTTGGCGGCCGAGCGCGCGCGATGGGCGCGCCAGGCCCAGACCATGGGCGCCACGTAGTGGACCAGCACCGGCCGCGGGCTCTTGAGCTTGATCTTCTCCGTGACGCGGAAGCAGAAGCCCGAGCTGTCGATGGTGACGACCGCGACCGGCGCCTTGGCCTCGATGTCGGCAATCGTCTCGCGGATGCGGCGGATCAGGTTGAAGATCTGCGGCAGGATCTCGACCATGCCCATGATGGCAAGCTCGCGGATCGGCAGCAGGCTCTCGAGCCCCTCCACCGCCATCTGCTCGCCGCCGACGCCGGCGAACCGGACCCGGCCGCCGAGGCGCTGGCGCAGCGCCCGCATCAGCCGGGCTCCGATCACGTCGCCGGACGGCTCGCCCGCGATCAGGTAGTAAAGCGGCGGCTCTTCGACCATCACATCGGTCATGACGGCTTCCGGCAACCGATGACGAACAGGCCGAGACGATCGGCCCGGGCCGCAACCTCGTCCCGGTCGATCACCAGGCTGCCGCCGGCCTCGATCGCGATGCCGCGCAGGCCGGCCTGGTGCGCGAGGTCGACTGTCTGCGGCCCAATGGTTGGTAGATCGGCCCGCCGCTCCTGCTGCGGCTTCTTTGCCTTGACCAGCACGCCACCCGGCCCCTCCCGGCGCAGCGTGCCGCAGCGCCGCATCAGCGCGTCCGTGCCCTCGATTGCCTCGACGCCCAGCACGACACCCTGCTGCACCACTGCCGACTGTCCGATGTCGAGCACGCCGAGCGCGTCGACGACGCGGAAGCCGTGAGCGATGTCGACCTCTGCCTGGGCATCGGGCCGGTGCCGACCGTAGCAGCCCTCGGTCGCGACCGCGTCGGTCAGCACACTGTCCACGCCGACGAGCGTGAAGCCTTCGGATTCAAGCTCCTTGATGACCGCGCTCAGAAGCCCGTCGTCGCCGAGCGCGCGCAGGCCGACCTTGGCATAGAGTTTGGCCGCCCGCCAATCGGGCCGGAGGCTCGCGAGCGACGGGCGCTTCAAGGCGCCGGCCATGATCAGCTCGACCACGCCCTGCTCTTTCAAGAGCTTGATGCCGGTCCCGGCAGCGCCGAGGCGCACCCAGGCATGGGGCGCTCCCGCGACCGTTGCCGGATCCGCCTCGCCTTCGATCGCCAGCACGAAATAGGGGCGTCCGGTCTCGCGGCACTTCTCGGCCAGTTTCGCCGGCAGCCCGCCGCTGCCGGCGACAATGCCGAGCTTAGGCGCCATTTTCCGCGTCGGGTTGCACGATCCGCCGGCTCGAGTCAGTGCGGATGAAATCGATGATTTCCATGACCGCGCTATCGGTCGCGTAATGCTCGGCCACGGCGGCAATCCGGTCGGCCTGGGTGCCATCGGCCGCGAACAGCTCGGAATAGGCCTGGCGGATCGCTCGGATCTGATCCGGCGTGAAGCCGTTCCGCTGCAGGCCGCGCAGGTTGAGCCCGACCAGGCGCGCCCGGTCGCCGACCACCATCCCGTACGGGATGACGTCGCGCTCGACGCCGGTTAGCCCGCCGACCATCGCATATTGGCCGATCCGGCAGAATTGATGCACGGCGGACAGGCCACCCAGGAAGGCGAAGTCGCCGACGATGACATGGCCCGCGAGCGTGGCGTTGTTCGCGAACACCACGTCGTTGCCGACCTGGCAATCATGACCGACGTGGGCGCCGGCCATGTAAAGACCGCGGTCGCCTACCTTGGTCAGCATGCCGCCGCCCTCGGTGCCGATATTCATCGTGACGCCTTCGCGGATCACGTTGTCTTCGCCGATCTCGAGGCGCGCGGGCTCGCCCTTGTACTTCTTGTCCTGGGGGATCTGGCCCAGCGAGGCAAAGGGAAAGACCCGCGTGCGCGCACCGATCGCCGTGTCGCCGGTGACGACGACATGGGACTGCAGCACCACGCCCGCGCCGAGCGTGACTTCGGGTCCGACGCAGCAATAAGGGCCGATCGTGACGTCGTCGGCGAGCCGGGCGCCCGGCTCGACGATCGCTGTCGGATGGATTTCAGGCATGAACCGCGGTGCCGATCAGCCGTTGTTGACGATCATGGCGGTATAGGTCGCCTCGGCCATCAGCTGGCCGTCCACCCGCGCCTCGCCGGTGAAGCGCCAGACGTTGGCCCGGTTGCGCTCCTTCTTGACGTGGATGCGCAGCTGGTCGCCAGGGCCTACGGGCTTGCGGAAGCGCGCGTTCTCGACGCTCATGAAATAGACGAGCCGCCGGTCCGACTTCGGCATCGCATGCACGACGACGCAGGCGGCCGTCTGGGCCATCGCCTCGACGATCAGCACGCCAGGCATGATCGGGTGGCCCGGGAAATGTCCCTGGAAGAACGGTTCGTTGAACGTGACATTCTTGATGCCGACCGCGCTCTCATTCGGCACGAGTTCGACGAGCTTGTCGATCAACAGGAACGGATAGCGGTGCGGCAACAGCTCCATGATCTGGAGAATGTCGAGATCGGGTGCCGATCCCTTCTGCTCGACCGTGTCCATAAGCTTACTGGTCCTTCTTTTTAGCCATTCGGTTGAGCACGGCCGTCTGACGATGCCACTGCATGATCGGCACCGCCGGGCTGCCGCCCACCGCGGTGCCGGCGGGAACGTCGCGCACGACCCCGGCCTGGCCGCCGACCTTGGCTCCCTCGCCGACCGAGAGATGACCGACGATGCCCGCCTGGCCGCCAACCGTGACGAAATCGCCGAGCCGCGACGAGCCCGAGATGCCGGACTGTGCCACCATGACACATCCGCGCCCCAACACCACGTTGTGGGCGATCTGCACCAAATTATCAATCATCGAGCCCGCGCCGATCACCGTGTCCGGCCCAGCGCCGCGGTCGACGGTCGAGTTCGCGCCGATCTCGACATCATCGCCGATCCGAACGCGGCCGAGTTGCGGAATCTTTACATGGCCCGCCGGATCCATGGCGAAGCCGAACCCGTCCTGGCCGATCCGCGCCCCGGGGTAGAGCGTGACCCGATCGCCCATCAGGCAATGGCTGACCGTGACATTGGGTCCGATCAGGCAATCCCGCCCGATGACACAGCCGTCGCCAATGACCGTGTTGGCGCCGATGGCGCTACCGGCGCCGATCTCGACACGGGCACCGATCACGGCATGGGCCGCGATCGCCACTCCTTCGCCCAGCACCGCCGACGGATCGATCACGGCGCTGGGCGCAATGCCGGTCGCCGGCCTGGGCGCTGGGTAAAACTGGCGGGCAGCGCGCGCGAAGGCGATATAGGGATTGCCCGTGACGAGCAGCGTCACGCCGGCCGGCGCCCGGTGCGCCTGGTCGGGATGCACGAAGGCAGCACCAGCCTTCGTCTGCTGGAACGCCGCAGCGTATTTCGGATTGGCGAGGAACGTGAGGTCCGTCGGGCCGGCGGTGTCGAGCGGCGCCACGTCCGCGAGCGACAGGTCGCTTCGACCGGCGCCGCCGACCTCGGCGCCGGTCAGGCGCGCGAGTTCGGCGACGGTGAACGGACCGGCCGCACGAAAGAAGCGCGGATCGGCCATCGCATTTAAGCTCTTACTTCTTCTTCGCCGGCTTCGCCGGCTCGGCCTGGGCCGCGGCAGGCTGGGCCGCGGGGGCCTGCGCCTGCGCCGGCTGGCCGCCGGCGACTTCCGACGGCTTCGGAATGGTGAGCGTGAGCGAGGGCAGCTTCTCGTCAAGACGCTTCAGCGCTTCCTGGCTCGCATCGTAGGACGTCTCATAGAGGAACACCTGCGACTTGTAGAGCACGAGGTTGGCGCCCCGCTCGGTCGTGAGCTGCTGAACCACTTCGGCCAAGGCCTGCTGCAGCTTCTGGCGTGCCTCGCCAACACCCTGGCTCAGCGCCCGGTCACGCAGCTGCGCCTCGCGCTGGTAGGCCGCGACCTTCTGCTGGAATTCCCGGGCCTTGGTCTCGAACTGGTCGGCCGGCAGCGTGCTGCGCTGCTTCGTCAGGTCTTCCTCTTCCTTGCGCAGCTCGTTCTCGCGCCCGCCGAACTCCTTCTGCATCGCGGTCCGCTGCGAGTCGAGCTGGCCCTGCAGCGACTTGCCGGCCTTGGACACGCCCATGATGCCTTCGAAGTCCACGATCATGACGATCGGGGCCGGCACCGGCGGCGGCGCATTCGTGCCCGCGGCGAGAGTCGGCGCCGCGGCCGGCTTCGTCTGCGCCAGCGCCGAGCCCGACGCACCGATCAAAAGAGCGACCATGGAAGCGACGGCCACCCGCTGGAGAAACACGCGAGTCATGAACAGATCCTTGATTAGAACTTCGTGCCGAAACTAACACGGAAAACTTCCGTGTTGTCATGCGGGCCTTTCTTGACGGGCACACCCAGGTCGACCTTGATCGGGCCCATCGGCGATTTCCAGGACACTCCGACACCCGTCGCCACGCGAATCTCGTGGCTGTCGGTGATCGGATGCCCCGCAATCGGCGTCACGTCAATGCCATAGGCCGAACCGGCATCGACGAAGTAACGGCCGGAAATGCCGAGCTCCTCGGGCAGTCCCAGCGGAATCTGCTGGGTCGCCTGCACCGTATAATACTGATTGGCGCCGAGGCTGTCGTCGCTCGTCGAATCACGCGGGCCGATACCGGCATTGGCGAAGCCACGCAGATTGTCGCCGCCGACGAAGAAGCGGTCGGCGAGGCGCACGCCCTGGCCGAGGCCGTTGATATCGCCGTATTCGGCCACGATGCCGAGCGTCCATTTCGGCGCCCAGGTGATATAGGTGCCGCCGCTCACGATGTTCTTGGAATAGGCGACATTGCCGCCGAGGCCGGCGATCGTGGTGTCGAGCTGCACGTAGTAGCCGCCCGTCGGCTCGAGCCGGTTGTCGCGCTGGTCGTAGGTCAGCGTCTGGCCGATCGAGGATTCGTTCGTCGTACCCTGGTTCGTCACGTAGACCGAGGCCGAGGTTGCGATGTTGGTGATCTGGTCCTGCCGGACCGTATAGCGCAGCGTGTCATGGACGTTTTCGTACAGGTCGAAGCCCAGGCGCACCGTCGTGCCGAGCGAGTACTCGTCGTAGTTCTGCAGGCGCTGGTTGTTCTGATTGATCCGGAAGATGTCAAAGCCGGCGGCGAGCGGCCGGCCGAGGAAATAGGGTTCAGTGAAGCTCAGGTCCAGGAGGTTGTTGTACTGCGAGATCGTGCCGCTCAGGCGCAGGTCCTGGCCACGACCGAGCAAGTTACGCTCGTGGATGCCGAAATTGCCGAGCAGGCCTTCCGTCGTCGAGAAGCCGGTACCGATCGTCAGGTCGCCGGTCGACTGCTCCTCGACATTGACCGTGATGACGGTCTTGTCGGGTGCTGACCCTTGGGCGTTGGTGACGTCGACCTTCTTGAAGAAACCCAGATTCTTCAGGTTCTGCTCGGACTTCTTGACCTTCGACGTGTTGAATGCGTCGCCCTCGGCCAGCTGGAATTCGCGGCGGATGACGCTGTCGAGCGTACGCACGTTGCCGTTGACGTCGATGCGCTCGACATAGACGCGCGGCCCCTCGGCGATGTCGTAGGTGAGATCGATCGTCCGCGCATCCTTGTTGCGCGTGATGAGCGGCCGGACGTCGATGAAGGCATAGCCGCGGTCGCCGACGGCGGCGGTCAGCTTGTCGATCGACTTCTCGATCAGGTCGGCATTGTACCAGTCGCCGTCCTTGGTGAGCACGACGGGCATCAGGTCCGCGGGCTTCAGGTCCTTGAGGCCGACATTCATGCCGATATGGCCGAAATGGTAGCGCTCGCCTTCGTCCACCGTGAAGGTCAGGATGAAGCCGTCGCGCGCCGGCGTCAGCTCTGCCACCGCTGAGACGACGCGGAAGTCGGCATAGCCCTGCGACAGGTAGTACTTGCGCAGCAGTTCGCGGTCGTAGGTTACCCGGTCCGGGTCGTAATTGTCGTCGCTCGAGAAGAAGCGGTACCAGCGCGATTCCTTGGTCTGGATCTGCGCCTGCAGCTCGTCGTTCGAGAACGCCTTGTTGCCGATGAAATTGATGCTGTTGATGCCGGTGAGCTTGCCCTCGTTGATCTCGAACACGAGGTCGACGCGGTTCTGCGGCAGCTGGATGATCTTGGGCTCGACCGTGGCGGCGAAGCGGCCGCTGCGACGATAGAGGTCGAGGATGCGCTTCACGTCTGCCTGGACGCGCGTGCGGGTATAGACCGTGCGCGGCTTCAATTGGACTTCGTCGTTGAGCGCCTTGTCGTCAAACCGGTCGTTGCCCTCGTAGGCGACACGGTTGATGATCGGGTTCTCGACGACCTTGACGATCAGCGCGTTGCCTTCGCGACGCATCGTGACGTCGGCGAAGAGGCCGGTCGCGAACAGCACCTTCAGCGACTTGTCGAGCTTCTCGCTGTCGAACTGGTCGCCGGGCTGGACCGTCAGATAGGAGCGGATGGTCTCCGGCTCGATTCGCTCCGCCCCTTCGATGCGAACTTCCTCGACAATGCCGCCCGACTGGACCTGTCCCAGCTGCGGTGTTTGAGCGAGTGCGCCCGAAAAGCTCGGCAGCGCCAACGTCAATGCGACTGCGGCCGTGCCGCAACGCAGAAGAACATCCAAAGCTGGACGCAATATGTCCCCCGCCCCTACGCGAAATCAGATTTAGGTCATGAGACCCGGACTTAAGAACCGCCCCACCGTTGCACGACGTCGTTCCACGTCGCGAACACCATGAGCGTCAGCACGAGAGCGAGGCCGATGCGGAAACCATACTCCTGCGCCCGCTGCCCGAGAGGCCGCCCCAACACGGCCTCAGCGGCATAGAACAGCAGGTGCCCACCGTCAAGAACCGGGATGGGGAACAGGTTGATAAGGCCCAAATTTACCGACAGCAGGGCCATGAAATTGATCAGCGGGACGATGCCGAGCTTGGCGACCTCGCCGGACATGGTCGCGATCTTGATCGGGCCGCCCAGATCGTCGGTCGTGCGGGCCCCGGTGATCATCTGGCCGACGCCGTCGAGCGTGGTCGTGACCGCGAGCCAAGTCTGCCGGCCGGCTTCCCACACCGCCGTCGCCGGGTCGAGCTTGGTGAAGACCGCCTGGCTCGTCGCGCGGATGCCAAGCTGGCCCAGCCGATGGTGATGGCCGAAATGATCCTTCTGGTCGACCATCTGCGGCGTGACCGTGAACTTCTGCTCGGTCCCGTTGCGATCGACGGCGAGGTTGATCGGCGTGCCGGTGTTGAGCAGCACGACCTGGACGATGTCCTCGAAGCTACTGATGGTCCGGCCGTCGATGCGCGTGATGACGTCGCCCGCCTGGATGCCGGCGGCGGCGGCGGCACTCTCCGGCATCACCTGGCCCACGGTCGGCGGCGTGACACCGCGGCCGATGGTCATGAACAGGATCGAATAGACGACGATGGTGAACAGGAAATTGGCCGCGGGGCCGGCCGCGATGATCGCGGCGCGCTGCCCCAGCCGCTTGTGATGGAACGAGACCGAGCGCTCGGTCTCGTTCATGTGCTCGAGCGCCTCGGACGGCGCCGAGGCTGCGTCCGCGTCGCCATACATCTTGACGTAGCCGCCGAGCGGGATCGCCGACAGCTTCCAGCGGGTCCCGCTGCGATCGAACCAGCCGAAGAGCTCGGGGCCAAAACCGATCGAGAAGGTCTCGACCTTGACCCCGTTGCGCCGGGCGATGAGATAGTGCCCCATCTCGTGCACGAACACGAGAATCGTGAGCACGACCAGGAACGGCACGATCGTGCCTAGGCCGCCGGTCAAAAAGCTCATCGATCCACTTCCTTCCGTGCCGCAGCGGACCGGTCGTCACCAGCCCTACTGCCCAAGCGATGGCGCAACTGAGCCATCAAATCAATCAAATGGTGCGCCGATCGACGGATCGAATGGAAACAAACCGTTTCACGCCGGCCCGCGCACTTTCCTCACACCGCCGAACGGGCATAGCTCGCCGCCAGTTTAGCGGCAGTATCGCGGGCTTGTTTGTCAAAATTATGGACATCGTCGAGCGTGTCGATGGGGCCGACGGGGATCGCCGCCATCGTTCGCTCGACAATCTCGGCGATGTCGAGGAAGCCCACTTCCTCGTTGAGGAACGCGTGAACCGCAACTTCGTTCGCCGCGTTCAGCACGGTCGGCGCCGAGCCGCCGGCCTCAAGTGCCTCGCGCACGAGGCGCAGCGCCGGGAAACGCTCAGGATCGGGTGCCTCGAAGGTCAAGGTCGCGATCTGCGCCAGGTCGAGCCGCGGGCTCGGGCTCGCCATACGGTCGGGCCAGGCGAGCGTATAGGCGATCGGCGTACGCATGTCCGGCGAACCCAGCTGCGCCAGCACGGAGCCGTCGATATAGGCGACCAGGCTGTGGATGACCGACTGCGGGTGGACGACGATCTCGATCTTCTCCTGCGGCATCCGGAAGAGATGCTTCGCCTCGATCAGCTCCAGCCCCTTGTTCATCATGGTGGCGCTGTCGACGGAGATCTTGGCGCCCATCTTCCAATTGGGATGGGCGACCGCCTGGGCCGGCGTCTTCTTGGCCATCTCGGCCCGGTCGAGGGTGCGGAACGGCCCGCCGGACGCGGTCAGGATGATCTTCTCGATCGCCTCGGTACGCTCGAAATCGAACACCTGGAAGATCGCGTTGTGCTCGCTGTCGACCGGCAGCAGCGTGGCACCGGAGCGCGCCACCTCCTGCATGACGAGATCGCCGGCACAAACGAGCACCTCCTTGTTGGCAAGCGCCACGATGGCGCCGCGGCGGATCGCGGCCAGCGTCGGCGCCAGGCCGGCCGCGCCCACGATCGCAGCCATGACCCAGTCGGACTTGGCTGCCGCCGCCTCGACGAGCGCTTCAGGGCCGGCGGCAACACCGATGTTCCGGCCGGCCAGCGCTTCCTTGAGCGGCGCGTAGGCCGCCGGATCGCCAATCGCGACGGTGCGGGCGTCGAGCTCGATCGCCTGGCGGGCCAGCTGCTGCCAATCGCTGTTGGCGGTCAGCGCCTCCACCACATAGGCGCCGGGATTGCGCCGAATGAGGTCGATCGTGCTGGTGCCAACCGAGCCGGTCGACCCCAGGATGGTGACCGACCGTGGGGACCGCGAAGAGGCTAACGCCATGTCAAAACACTTCCGCCCGTGACAAGACTGAGGATGACGACTGCGAGCACAACCGCCAGCATGCCGTCGAGCCGATCGAGCAGGCCCCCATGTCCGGGAATGAGGTTGCTCGAATCCTTGGCGCCGAACCGGCGCTTGGCGAAGGATTCCGCCATATCGCCGATTTGCTCGACGATGGCAAGCACGCCGCTCAGCAGCGCAAGCTGCCCGACGCTGCCCGTGCCGACGACGAGGGCAGCGATCGCGCCGATGATGACGGCGGCGAGCACGCCGCCGAGCAGTCCCGCCCAGGTCTTCTTCGGACTGATGCGCGGCGCGAGCTTCGGGCCGCCGAGCGTGCGGCCCGCGGCATAGGCGGCGGTGTCGATCGCCCAGACGAGCGCCAGCAGCCAGTAGACGGTCGCAGCACCGTGCGCCGGCGCATCGCGCAGCCAGACGAAACCGATGCAGGGCACGATGATCCAGACGAGGCCGAACGCGGTCCAGAGCGGTGCCGCGTTGCGATCGCGGCCCAGGCGATGCTGAAGCGCGATGCCGAGCGCAGCCAGCACAAGGCCAAGCCAGGCGGCGGCATAGGCGCCGGCCACGACCGACAGGGCCGCAATGACGGCCAGCAGCAAATCATCGACCAGCCGCCGCGACCGGCCGACGAGGCGGCCCCACTCCCATGCCATGATGGCGGCCGCAAGGGCAGCCAGTCCCGATGTCCAGGGCGCGCCATACCAGACGGCGGCAAGTGCCACCGGGATCATGACCAGCGCCGAAGCGATCCTCGGACCGAGCGCGCTCCCGCTAGCGGGAGGAGCCGGCGGAGGCGCCGAAGCGGCGTTCTCTGCCATGATATTCCCGAATGGCGCTCTCGAGGTCGTCCCGCGAAAAGTCCGGCCAATGTTTGTCGATGAAAACGAGCTCGGCGTAGGCGCACTGCCAGAGCAGGAAGTTGCTGACGCGCTTTTCGCCGCTGGTGCGGATCAGCAGGTCCGGGTCCGGCATGTCGTGGGTGAAGAGATGGCGCGAGACCGTCTCCTCATCGACCTCCTCGGGATCAAGCGTCCCGGCGCGCACGGCCATGGCGATCGCCTTGGCCGCATGGGCGATCTCGTCGCGCCCGCCATAGGAAAGCGCGATGGTCAGCGTCAGGTTCGCATTGTCCGCCGTCAGCCGCTCGCCATTTTCGATGAGCGCGCGGATGTCATCGGACAGGCGGGAGCGCTGGCCGATGATGCGCAGCCGAACGCCCTCGCGATGCAGCTCAGCGATCTCGCTGCGCAGATAGAGCCGCAGAAGGCCCATGAGGTCGTTGACCTCGGCCAGGGGGCGCCGCCAGTTCTCCGACGAGAAGCCGTAGAGCGTCAGGTAGCGAATGCCGAGCGCCTTCGCCGCCTTGACCGCGTCGCGCACGGACTCGACCCCGCGCTTGTGGCCGACCAGACGCGGCATGCCGCGGGCCTTCGCCCAGCGCCCGTTGCCGTCCATGATGATTGCCACATGCGCCGGTGGCGCGGGCGACAAGGGAAGTCCGTCCATGGACATCAGACCTGCGCGATCTCTTTTTCCTTCTGGGCCAACGCCTCGTCGACCTTCTTGATGTAATCGTCGGTCAGGGTCTGGATTTCGGCCTGGATGCGGCGCTGCTCGTCCTGGCTGATCTCGCCGTCCTTCTCAAGCTTCTTCAGCCCGTCGATGCCGTCGCGACGGACATTGCGCACCGAGACACGCGCCTGCTCGGTGTATTTCGCCGCGACCTTGATGAGCTCCCGCCGGCGCTCTTCGTTCAGGTCCGGAATCGGCACGCGGAGCGTCTGGCCGTCGGCCTGGGGATTGAGGCCCAGACCGGCGTCGCGGATCGCCTTCTCGACCGGCTTCAGGAGTGCCTTGTCCCAGACCTGGACAATGATCATGCGCGGCTCCGGCACGCTCACCGTGCCGCACTGGTTGAGCGGCATGGTACTGCCGTAGGCCTCGACCATCACCGGGTCGAGCAGGCTCGCCGACGCGCGGCCAGTCCGCAAGCCTGCGAACTCCTTCCGGAGAGCCTCGAGCGCGCCTTCCATGCGGCGCTTCAAATCCTTGGTCAAACCGTCGGCCACGATCAACCCTCTGCGTCCGTAATAATCGTATAGAGTCCCCGTCCCGTCACCACGTCGGCAAAGCCGCCGGGCTTGAACAGCGAGAACACCAGGATAGGAATGTTGCTCTCGCGTGCCAAGGAAATCGCCGAGGCATCCATGACCTTGAGATCCTTAGACAGCACGTCGAGATAAGACAGGCGCTCATATCGCTTGGCGCCGGGCGTCTTCTTGGGGTCGGCGTCATAGACGCCGTCGACCTTCGTCGCCTTCAGGAGCGCATCGCACCCCATCTCCGACGCACGCAGCGCCGCCGCCGTATCGGTCGTGAAGAACGGGTTGCCGGTACCGGCCGCGAAGATCACCACCCGCCCCTTCTCCATGTGCCGGATCGCCCGGCGGCGGATATAGGGCTCGCACACCGCCTGCATCGAGATCGCCGACTGAACCCGGGTCATCACGCCCACGCGCTCGAGCGCCGACTGCATGGCGAGCGAATTGATGATCGTCGCCATCATGCCCATGTAGTCCGCGTTCGAGCGGTCCATGCCCGAGGCGGCACCCGAGACGCCGCGAAAGATGTTGCCGCCGCCGATCACCAGGCAGACCTGCACGCCCAGGCGCTGCACCGCCTTCACTTCCTCGGCGATGCGATTGACGATGGCCGGGTCGAGCCCGAACTCCCGCTCGCCCATCAAGGCTTCGCCCGACAGCTTGAGGAGGACGCGGCGATAGACGGGATCGGAGGACATCAGGACGCGCGACCTTCTTCTGGGCGATGTCGGCTGATCAGGACAGTTCCTGTCGTGATACTGCGCCTGAGCCGTCGAGGCAAACGCCAAGCGGCCGCCGTTGATCCATCCTCGGACCTCGACCGGCGAATAAGGCGCCGGATCAGCCGGCACGGCCGATGCTGAGGCATCGGCCGTGCCCTCTGTCAGCGATCAGGACTTGAGCGTGGCCGCCACTTCGGCCGCGAAATCCTGCGTTTCCTTCTCGATGCCGTCGCCCAGCACGAAGCGCGCGAAGCCCGCGAGCTTGATCGGGGCGCCCGCCGCCTTGCCGGCGTTCTCGACGACCTTCGAGATCTTGGTCTCGCCGTCGACGACGTAGACCTGCTCGAGCAGGACCACTTCCTCGTAGTACTTGCGCACCCGGCCCTCGACCATCTTCTCGATGATCGCTTCCGGCTTGCCGCTGGCACGCGCCTGCTCCTTCAACACGTCGCGCTCGCGCTCGAGCGCCGAGGCGTCGACCGAGGCGACGTCGAGGAACAGCGGCGAGGCGGCGGCGACATGCATCGCGAGCTGCCGGCCGAGCTGGTTCAGCGTCGCGGCGTCAGCCGCCGACTCGAGCGCCACCAGCACGCCGATCTTGCCGAGGCCCGGGATCAGCTGATTATGGACATAGCCGACAACGACGCCCTGCGGCACTTCGAGCCGCGCGATGCGGCGCAAGTTCATGTTCTCGCCGATGGTCGCGACGAGATGGGTCAAGTGCGCCTCGACGGTCGCATTGAACGCCGGCACATGGACTTCTTTGACCTTGGCGACATCGTCGCCATGCTCGACAGCGAGCTGGGTCACGCCGGTCACGAGCTCCTGGAACTTCTCGTTGCGCGCGACGAAGTCGGTCTCGGCATTCACCTCGACGACGACGCCGACATTGCCGACGGTCGCGACGCCGACCAGGCCTTCGGCTGCGACGCGGCCCGCCTTCTTGGCGGCGGCAGCAAGGCCCTTCTTGCGCAGCCAGTCGATCGCCTGCTCGATGTCGCCGGCGACCTCACCCAGGGCCCGCTTGCAATCCATCATGCCCGCGCCCGTCTTCTCGCGCAGCTCTTTGACCAAAGCGGCGGTGATCTCTGCCATCGCTGTTCTCCTAGGAATTCGTCGCATAACGGGTGCGGTCCCAAGCAGCATTCCGGCTTCGGACCGCGAAAATTTCCGCTCATTAAAGCGGCGCGTCGGCCACCTTCCGGCAGCCGACGCGGCTCACTTCACGCGAGGACGGGCCGTTCAGGCGCCGGGCTGAGCTTCCTCGTCCCCCTCGGCCGGGGCGGCCTCGAGCGCTTCTTCGTCGCTCGGCACTTCCTCGACCACTTCCTCGGCCTCGCCGACGTCGACGCCGGACGCCATCAGCTCGGCCTGGATGCCCGAGAGCACCGAGCTCGAGATCAGGTCGCAGTAAAGGTTGATCGCGCGCATCGCGTCGTCGTTGCCCGGGATCGGGAACGCGACATGGTCCGGCGACGAGTTGCTGTCGATCACGGCGACGACCGGGATGTTGAGCTTCGTCGCTTCCTCGATCGCGATCTTCTCCTTGTTGGTGTCGATCACGAAGATGAGGTCCGGCAGGCCGCCCATCTCCTTGATGCCGCCCAGCGCGCGCTCCAGCTTGTCGCGGTCGCGGGTCAGCTCCAGGAGCTCGCGCTTGGTCATGCCGGGCGGCGGGTTCGAGATCTTCTCGTCGAGCTCGCGCAGGCGCTTGATCGACAGCGAGATGGTCTTGAAGTTCGTGAGCATGCCGCCGAGCCAGCGGTGGTTCACGAAATACTGGCCGCAACGCCGCGCGGCGGCAGCGACCGGCTCCTGCGCCTGGCGCTTCGTGCCGACGAACAGCACGCGGCCGCCGCTGGCGGTCGTCTGGCGCACCGCATCGAGCGCGCGGGCGAGCAGCGGAACCGTCTGCTCGAGATCGATCACATGCACGCCGTTGCGCACGCCGAACAGATACGGCTGCATCTTCGGGTTCCAGCGGCGGGTGTGATGGCCGAAGTGAACGCCAGCCTCGAGCAGCTGACGCATGGTGAAGCTCGGAATCGTCATGGTGTCGTTCAGACCCTTGTTTTCCGGTTGAGCCACCGCGGGAGAACCCCATCAAGGGGACCGGAGCCAGCGCGACCGGACTCTTGGATCCGGCCACGGGCAAACCCGCGTGAGTTTTTGCGACAATCGCGGCCGAGGTGATAGGCCGGAGCGCCCGATTTTGCAAGGGAAACCCGGCGGCGTTTTCTTTAGGCAGCCTTGCATCAAAGGAATTGGCCGCCCGCCACCTGCGAGTGCCGGCTCAGTCGAGCTTTATGCCCTTCGGCACCGCCGGCATGCCGGACGACGGCGGCAGGTCGAGCAGCTTCACCACGACGTCGCGGCTGCCGGCATTGGCGAAGCGCAGCGTCACCGGGAAACTATCGCCCGTCTTCAGCTTCTGCTTGACGCCGCGCAGGATCAGGTGCGCCGCACCCGGCTGCAGCACGGTCGGCGCATGGGAATCGAGCTCGAGCGCCAGCACAGGCTCGAGGCTCTCGCCCCTGCCCTTGCTCCTGGGCATGAGATCGAGGATGTCGATCTTGTCCGCAATCGGCGACGCGGCACCGATCAGCACGTCGCGCGCGTCCTTGGCGAGGCTGATGCTCAGATAGACGAAGACCACATGGGCACGGGTGCTGCGATGCGCCCAGGCACCGTCGACCGAGACCGGTTCAGCCGCCGCGGCGGCACAGGCGGACCAGACGAGGAAAACGACAGGGACGCACCGACACAGCGCCCTCAGCAGAAAACCGGCCATACCAGAGCTTCGGCCCCCTCTGTTTCAAAAGATGTCGACAGTCGACCCGAGTATCAGAAATCGCTGACATCGGCCACACCCGGGATCGCCTTGACCGCCGAGCGGGTTTCGCCGCCGATTGGAAAGAAGCCCGGCAAGGTCAGCTCGACCTCGCGCCGGTCGGCCGGAACGACGAGCTTCACCTTGCCGGTCTTGCCGCGCCCGGCATCGCGCAGGAACAACGCCTTCAAGCCCTCGACGCCGCTCGGGTCCTTGAGCACGACGCGCAGGCCGGCCGACGATGCGGCAGCGGCGTTGTCGAGCGTCTCGATCGACTGGGCGGTGAGCCGCACATTGTCGTCCTCGAGCTTGGCGTCGCACGTGACGAGCAGCGGCTGGCCGCTATCGAGCAGCGGACGCGACTGCGCCAGGATCTCGGAAAACAGCATGATCTCGTACATGCCGGTCAGGTCCGACATGCTGACGAAGGCAAAGCGGTTGCCCTTGGCCGACGTGCGCTCCTTGCGGCCGCCCACGATGCCGGCCAGGCGCACGCGCCCGGGCTTGCCGCTCATGAGATGGGCGACGAGCCGGCCGGACGGCACGACGCCGAGGCGCTTCAGCGCGGTCTCGTACGGGTCGAGCGGATGGGCCGAGAGATAGAAGCCGATCGCCTCGAACTCCTGGCCCAACCGGTCCATGCTCGGCCATTCGACCACGGCCGGCAGCGGGGGCGAACTGTGCTTCAATCCCGTCGTGCCGCCGAACAGGTTGGTTTGGCTCGTCCCCCGCTCGCCTGCCACCGTCGCGGCATGGCGCATGATGAGCTCGGCCGCGGCGAAAGTCTGGGCCCGGTTCGGGTTGATACTGTCGAAGGCGCCGGCCTTGGCCAGGTTTTCGAACTGGCGCTTGTTGAACTGCTTCGTCTCGAGCCGCTCGGCGAAATCGAACAGGCTCTTGAACGGCCCGTTGCGCCGGCGCTCGGCGACGATTGCCCGCATGGCCTCGGCGCCGACGCCCTTGACCGCGGCGAGCGCATAGCGGATCGCGGCCTCCTCGCCCTTGCCCTCGACCGAGAACTCGACCTCGGAGCGGTTGATGTCGGGCGGCAGGAGCTTGACGCCCATGCGCTGCAGTTCCTGGCGGAACACGTTCAGCTTGTCGGTATTGCCGAGATCGAGCGTCATGGACGCGGCCATCAGCTCGACCGGGAAATGCGCCTTGAGATAAGCGGTATGGAACGCGACCAGCGAATAGGCGGCCGCATGGCTCTTGTTGAAGCCGTAGCCCGCGAACTTCGCCATCTTGTCGAAGATCATCTCGGCCAGCTCGAGTGCCACGCCGTTCTTGACGGCGCCCTCGCAGAACATCTTCCGCTGGTTGTCCATCTCGGCCTTGATCTTCTTGCCCATGGCTCGGCGTAGAAGATCGGCACCGCCCAGCGTATAGCCGCCCATGACCTGGGCGATCTGCATGACCTGCTCCTGGTAGATCATGATGCCGTAGGTCTCCTCCAGGATGCCCTGGAGCGAGGGATGCATGTAGTCGGGCTCCTGCTGCCCGTGCTTGACCGCGATATATTCCGGGATCAGGTCCATCGGGCCCGGGCGATAGAGCGAGACCGCGGCCAGGAGGTCTTCGAACCGGTTCGAGCGCATCTTCTTCAGAAGATCGCGCATGCCGGCACCTTCGAACTGGAACACGCCGACCGTCTCGCCGCGCGCCAGCATCTCGAAGGTTGCCGGATCGTCGAGCGGTATCGTCAAAAGATCGAGCCCATGGCCGCGCTCATGGACGAGCCGCACCGCCTGCTCGATCACGGTCAAGGTCTTCAGCCCCAGGAAGTCGAACTTCACCAGGCCCGCGTCCTCGACGAACTTCATGTTGAACTGGGTGACCGGCATGTCCGAGCGCGGGTCGCGGTAGAGTGCGAGCAGCTTGTGCAGCGGCCGGTCGCCGATCACCACGCCGGCCGCGTGGGTGGACGCGTGGCGATACAAGCCCTCGAGCTTGATCGCGAGGCCGATCAGGCGGCCGACCGTCTCGTCGCCGTCGCGCAACGCCCGGAGCTGCTCGTCGGCGTCGAGCGCCTGCTGCAGCGTCACCGGGTTGGCCGGGTTGTTCGGCACGAGCTTGCTGATCTTGTCGACCTGGCCGTAGGGCATCTGCAGCACGCGCCCGACGTCGCGCAGCACGGCGCGCGCCTGCAGCTTACCGAAGGTGATGATCTGCGCGACCCGGTCGCGGCCGTATTTCTCCTGGACGTAGCGGATGACCTCTTCGCGCCGGTCCTGGCAGAAATCGACGTCGAAGTCGGGCATCGAGACGCGTTCCGGGTTGAGGAAGCGCTCGAAGAACAGGCTGAGGGCCAGTGGATCCAGATCGGTGATCGTGCAGGACCAGGCGACGAGCGAGCCGGCACCCGAGCCGCGGCCCGGCCCGACCGGAATGCCTTGCGCCTTGGCCCAGCGGATGAAGTCGGCGACGATCAGGAAATAGCCGCAGAAGCCCATGTTCTCGATGACGGCGAGCTCGAAGTCGAGCCGCTCGCGATAGCGCTTCTCGACCGCCCCCCGGTCGTCCTCGGGCTTCAGCTGCGGGAAGACCTGGCGCTCGAGCCGCACGGTCAGCCCGTCGTGCGACATGGCGCGCAGTTCCGCCTTCTCGTCGCGGCCTGATTCGGTCGGGAACGGCGGCAGGATCGGCTTGATCTTCTTGACCCAGAACGCGCAACGCCGCGCGATCACCAGGGTATTGTCGCAAGCCTCGGGCAGATCGGCGAACAGCGCCCGCATCTCGGCGGCGCTCTTGAAGTGGTGCTCCGGCGTCAGGCGCCGGCGGTTGTCGACATTGACCGTGACGCCGTCGGCAATGCACAGCAGTGCGTCGTGCGCCTCGTAGAAGTCCCGATGCGCGAAATAGACGTTGTTGGTCGCGACCAGCGGCACGTCATGGGCATAGGCGAGATCGACCAGATCGCCCTCGATACGGTCCTCGTCAGCCATGTCGTGACGCATCAGCTCGACATAGAGCCGGTTCGGAAAGATTTCCTTGAGCCGAACGAGCGTCGCCTCGGCCGCGGCGGCGTTGCCTTCGATGAGGCGCTTGCCGACCGGGCCCATGGGGCCGCCGGTCAGGCACAGGAGATCGCCGCTTAGGCCCGCGAGATCGTCGAGCGAGACCTGCGGCGCCTCGATCCCGTCGGTCTCGAGAAAGGATTTCGAGACCAGCTCGATCAGGTTCTGGTAGCCCTGCTGGCTCTGGCACAGCAGCACGACCGGCTCCGGATCGGGCAGCCCCTTGTTCTGCCGCCCCTGCTCCTGCGCCGGGGCGCGGATGCCGAGTTCGCAGCCGATGATCGGCTGGATGCCCTCGCCCGACATGGTGACCGAGAATTCGAGCGCGCCGAACAGGTTGCCGGTGTCGGTCACGGCGACCGCCGGCATCTCCTGTTTCTTGCAGAGCCCGTAGAGCTCCTTGATCTTGATGGCGCCGGCCGACAGCGAATAGGCGGAGTGAACCCGGAGATGGACGAAATCCGCATGCGCCATAAGTAATCAGCTCCGCTCGATCAGCACGCCATCTTCCAGCGCCACGATCCGGTCCATCCGCCGCGCCAGCTCGAGATTGTGGGTCGCGATGAGCGCGCCCAGACCGACGTTGCGCACAATCGCGATGAGCGCGTTCATGACGTCGTCCGCCGTGTGATGGTCGAGATTGCCGGTCGGCTCGTCGCCGATCAAGATGCGCGGCGCATTGGCGAGCGCCCGCACGATCGCGACGCGCTGCTGCTCGCCGCCCGACAGCTTCGCCGGCCGGTGGCTCGCCCGCTTCGTGAGCCCGACCATGGAGAGCAGCTCCATCGCCCGCGCCCGCGCCTCGCCCTTGCCGAGCCCCGCGATCATCTGCGGCAGCATGACGTTCTCGACCGCCGAGAATTCCGGCAGCAGATGGTGGAACTGATAGACGAAGCCGATCGTCGTGCGCCGCATCTGCGTACGTTCGGCGTCGCCCATCCGCCCGCAGTCCCGGCCTTCGACCCGGACCTGGCCGCCGTCCGGCCGCTCGAGCAGGCCGGCCACGTGCAGCAGGGTCGACTTGCCGGCGCCCGACGGGCCGACGAGGGCGACGAGCTCGCCCGGATGGAGCGTCAGCGACGCGCCGCGCAGCACCGGCAGCGGCTCGCTCGCCTGCTGGTAAGTGCGCTGAATATCGACCAGCTCGAGAGCGGGAACGTCACTCATAACGGAGCGCCTCGACCGGATCGAGCCGTGCCGCCCGCCAGGATGGATATATCGTCGCGAGGAACGACAGTGCGAACGCCATGCCGACCACGGCCGCGACCTCGGCCGGCTCGACCTTGGCCGGAAGCGTCGACAGGAAATAGATCTCGGCATTGAACAGGTCGGTGCCGGTGAAGTGCTGCAGGATCTGCCGGATCGACTCGATATTGTCGGCAAATGCCAAGCCAAGGCCGAAGCCCAAGATCGTGCCGACGACGCCGACCGAGGCGCCGGCCAGGAAGAAGATGCGCAGGATCATGCCCTGCGTCGCGCCCATGGTACGCAGGATCGCAATGTCGTGCGCCTTGTCCTTCACCAGCATGATCATGCTCGAGATGATGTTGAACGCGGCGACGACGATGATCAGCGTTAAGATCAGGAACATCACGTTCCGTTCGGTCTGGATCGCGTTGAAATAGGCCGATTGCGACTGCGTCCAGTCGAGCACGCGCGCGGTCGGGCCGGCGACCTGGCGGACCTGCTGGCTTACCGGCTGGATATTGTCCGGATCCTTGACGAAAACCTCGAGCGAAGAGGCGGCACCCGGCACCTTGAAGAACAGCTGTGCCGCCGAGAGCGGCATGAACACGAAGCTGCCGTCGTAGTGATATTCGCCGACATTGAAGATGGCGGCGATCTTGTAGCTCTTGACCCGGGGCGTCGTGCCGAACGCCGTCGGATTGCCATCGGGCGACAGCACCGACAGCGAATCGCCGAGCCGGACGCCCATCGAGCGCGCGAGCCCGTCGCCGATCATGATCGAATCGTCATCGAGTGCCTCGAGCGAGCCCGCCACGATATGATCGGCGATGAGCGGCTGCGCCTTCAGGTCGCTGACCTTCTCACCGCGCACGAGCGCGCCGATCGCATGGCCGGGGGACGAGACCAGGACCTGCCCCTCGACCAGCGGGTGCACGGCGACGACGCCGGGGACCAGCGCGATCTTGCCCGTGATCGCATCGTAATTGCCGAGGCTGCCGGACGTGCCATAGACGTTGAGATGGCCGTTCACGCCCAGGATCTTGCCGAGGAACTCCTCGCGGAATCCGTTCATGACCGACATGACGATGATCAGCGTGGCGACGCCCAGCGCAATGCCGAGCAGGGAGAAGCCGGCGATGACGGAGATGAAGCCCTCCTGCCGCCTGGCTCTCAGATAGCGGAAGGCGATCATCCGCTCGAACTTGCCGAAGATCATGGTCGGGGTTGAACTCTAGGGGAATCGGGAAGCGTCCGGAGACAGGCGAACATATCCGGCGAAATGTGGCGGACTGTAGGCGAAGCGCCGCCGGCCTGTCCACCGCCCCACCGAAGCATCTTGTCCGCCGATCGGCGTTGCCCATTTCCTTGGGATTATGATCGATCCCGCCCCCGCCCTCTTCCGCCCGATCACGCTCAGCGGCCTCAAGCTCGCCAACCGCATCGTGATCGCCCCCATGTGCCAATACAGCGCGCGCGACGGCGTCGCCCAGCCCTGGCACCTCCAGCATCTGGGCAGCCTCGCCGTCGGCGGCGCCGGCCTGCTCATGACCGAGGCGACCGCGGTCGAACCTGAGGGCCGCATCACGCTCGGCTGCCTCGGCCTCTACAATGACGAGACCGAGGAGGCGCTCGCCCGCACCATCGCCGGCATCCGCAGCTTCTCGGCCACGCCGATCGGCATGCAGATCTCGCACGCCGGCCGCAAGGCGGCGTCGCACGTGCCGTGGGAGGGCGGCGGGCCGCTCACCGCCGCCGAAGGCGCCTGGCAGCCGTCGGCACCCTCGCCGCTCGCCAACCTCGACGGCTGGCAGACGCCAGAGGCGCTCGACGAGGCCGGCCTCGAACGCATCAAGGCTGCCTTCGTCGCGACCGCGCGCCGGGCGCTGCGCATCGGCATCGACCTCCTGGAACTGCATGGCGCCCACGGCTATCTGCTGCATACGTTCCTGTCGCCGCTCAGCAACCAGCGCACCGATCGCTACGGCGGCAGCCGAGAAAATCGCCTGCGCTTACCGCTCGAAGTGTTCGACGCGGTTCGCGCGCTCTGGCCCGCGGACAAGCCGCTCGGCGTCCGCGTCTCGGCGACCGACTGGCTCGACGGCGGCCTCACCATCGCCGACACGATCGCCTTCGGGCACGAACTCAAGGCGCGCGGCGTCGATTATGTCTGCGTGTCGAGCGGCGGCATCGGTCGGCCGCGCATCCCGGTCGGCGAGGGCTACCAGGTGCCTTTGGCCCGCCAGTTCCGCGCCGAGACGGGCATCGCCACCCGGGCGGTCGGCATGATCGTCGACGCGGATCATGCGGAGCGGATTGTCGCCGACGGCGACGCCGACATGGTCGCCTTCGCGCGCGCGGTCATCGACAATCCGCGTTGGCCGTGGCACGCCGCCGCCCGACTCGGTGCCAAGCTCGCCTATCCGCCGCAGTACGAGCGCGGCGCCCCAGCGCTCTGGCCCGGATTCGGCGTCGCTCACGGTTGAGAATCGCTCATATCTAAGGCAGCGAAAGCGCATGCGATTTGTTGCATATTTTTTGCGCAACAAATTACAGGCCCGTGTGCGACCTCGCGATTTTTCGCGCAATCCTGCAAAAAACTGCGTGACGGACCTGCCGATTATTCGTACAGTCGGCTGGCAAAAAAGAAGGCCCGCACCATTGCTGGCACAGGCCTGAGTTTAGGGAGGAACCGCAGCTCGCTCTCGGCATGCACCGAGCGCAGCTACAACAAAGACTCTGCACAAAGACAGAGCGTTATGGCAAGAGGCCTTGGCCCTTGCCATTTTTTTTGTCAGCACTCCGGATCTTTACTCGCGTGACGCGGCACCGACCAGGGCAGCGCGCACGAGTTCTTCCGTATTCGCCATATGCCGGGTCAGGAGTGCCACGGCACCGTCTCCGTTGCGACGAAGTGCCGCTTCCATGATCTGGGTATGCTCGTCGGCATCGTCGCGCCGATCGGACGAGGCGATGCGCGAGACGTGGCGATAGCGGTCGGCCGCATCGAACAGAGCCGCGCATTGCTCCATGAGGCGGCGTGAGCCGCAGGCGGCGATGAGTGCCGCATGGAAGTCGCGATGCGCCCGCTCCCATGCGGCGCTGCGTCGTCCGTCGACCGGGCTCGTTTCCTTGGGCGCGCGCATCAGCCGGTAGTGCGCGACCACCAGCCCCTCCTCCCACGCGGCGTCGCCCGCAGAGATCGCGGCTCTCAGCGCGATCTCGTTCAGCCAGCAGCGCATGCGCGTCAGATCGCTGAGGTCCTCGAGATCGAGCGGCGCCACGCGGAAGCCGCGCTGGTCCAGCTGCTGCACCAGCCCCTCGGCGGACAGGCGATTCAGCGCCTCGCGCATCGGGCTCGCCCCGATGCCGAACCGCTCGCACAGCTGGCGGATATGCAGCCGGCTGCCCGGCACCTGGTCGCCGTCCAGGATCTCACGGCGCAGTTGCGCATAGGTGCTTGAGGCCAGCGTGCCGGCAACCAGATCGATCATTTTTCGCTCACGTCAAAAATATCGATTTTATCTTGAATGACTCATTTTCATCGATTTTAGTAGCGCAATGCAAGCAGGGAGGATCGCATGCGTTTCGCCAGTTTCATCGATGGTCAGCGGGCCGGCTATGGCATCGTCTTGGCCGGAGACCATCTCCTTGATCTGACAGCGGCCGGCAAGACGGCCGCCCAGCCGCTCCCTGCCGATCTCGCCGGCTTCATCGCCGCCGGCGCGCCGGCGCTCGAGATCGCTCGTCAATTGGCCGACCGGGCGGACCAGGCATCGCTGCGGTCGATCGCCTCGGTCCGGCTGGTGGCGCCCATTCCGCGTCCGGCGAAGAACGTGTTCTGCATCGGCCGGAACTATCTCGATCACGTAGCGGAAGGCTACCGGGCGCGCGGTACCGAGACGAAGGTGCCGGAGGTGCCGCAGATCTTCACCAAGCCGCCGACTGCGGTCATCGGCCCGGACGAGCCCTTCGCACTCGACGCCGCCGTCAGCGCCAAGATCGACTACGAGGTCGAGCTGGCGCTCATCATCGGCAAGGCCGGCCGCGACATCCCGGCCGAACGCGCGTGGGACCATATCTTCGGCTTCACCATCCTGAATGACATCACCGCGCGCGACCTGCAGCGCCGCCACGAGCAATGGTTCAAGGGCAAGGGGCTCGACCGGTCCTGCCCGATGGGCCCGGTCGTGGTCACGCGCGACGAGATCGCCGATCCGACCGAGTTCGAACTATCGCTGACCGTCAACGGCGAAGCGCGGCAGCGCGCCAAGGTCGGCCAGATGATCTTTCCGATCCCGACGATCATCGCGTCGCTCTCGGCCGGCTTGACACTCGAGCCCGGTGATATCATCGCGACCGGCACGCCGTCGGGCGTCGGCTATGCCATGGATCCGCCGCGTTATCTCGCACCCGGCGACCATGTCGTGTGCACGATTTCCGGGATCGGCCGGCTCGCGACGCCGATCACCGCCTACGAGCGGACCTGAGCGGCATGGCGACCCATTCGCTGCCGGCGGCGTGGCCGGCCGACCGCTCGCTCGCCGTCTCGGTCAGCGTCATGCTCGAAGGCTGGGCCGACGGGAGCGCGCCCGGCATCGGGCCGATGGGCAACCCGCTCAAAGCCGGCACGCTCGATCTGCAGGCGCGATCCTGGGCCGACTACGGCCCGAAGGCCGGTGTCTGGCGCCTCCTCGACGTACTGGCCGAAACCGGGACGAGGGCAACCTTCTACGTGAGCGGCCTGCTCGCCGAGCGCCATCCCGACCTGATGCGCGCGATCGCGGCCTCTGGCCATGCGATCGCCGCCCACGGTTGGACCCAGGACGTCATCCCCGCGACCCAATCGGCCGAGGACGAAGCGCGCGACATCGCGCGTTGCCTTGCGACCCTGACCGAGACGGCCCGTACGCGTCCGCTCGGCTGGATCAGCCCGCGCTGCACGCCCAGCGAACGAACGACGGCGCTGCTCGCCGGATCGGGTTTCACCTGGCATGCCGACTTCTTCGACAGCGACCTGCCCTATCGGATCGAGACCGCGGCGGGGCCGATGATCGCCGTGCCGTTCACCATGGAGGTGAACGACCTGCCGCTCTCCATCCGCTATGGCAACGAACCCGAGGCCTTCACGCGCATCCTCGGCCGGATCGTCGAACATTGGCAGACACTCGGCAACCGGCCGGGCTGCCTCGACATCACGGTCCATGCCCATGTGTTCGGCCGGCCGATGGGCGCCATCGAGTTCAGGCAATCGCTCGATATCGTTCGAAGGCGCGGCGATGTCGCATGGCTCACGCACCATCAGGCGCTGGCGGGCCTGTTCGGCGCCTGACCTAAGAAGAACCCAAATCGAGAAGAACTCGAACGGGCCAACCCAGGGGAGGAAGAACATGGTCGTCTGGTATCGCGAACTGTCCGAGCGGGAACGGCGGACGTTCTGGGGCTGTTTCGGCGGCTGGGCGCTTGACGCCATGGACGTGCAGATCTTCAGCTTCCTGATCCCGACCCTGGTCGCAGCCTGGGGCATCAGCCAGGTCCAGGCCGGCCTGCTCGGCACCTCGGCCCTCGTCGCCTCAGCGATCGGCGGCTGGATCGGCGGCGTGCTCAGCGACCAGTACGGGCGGGTTCGCGTCATGCAGATCACCGTGCTGTGGTTCGCGCTCTTCACGTGCCTCAGCGGCTTCACCAACAGCTATCCGCAGCTGCTCGTGGTGCGCTGCCTGCAAGGGCTGGGCTTCGGCGGCGAATGGGCGGCCGGCGCGGTGCTGATGGGCGAGATCATCCGGCCGGCCCATCGCGGCAAGGCGGTCGGCACGGTACAAAGCGGCTATGCCATCGGCTGGGGTGTCGCCGCCCTGCTCTCGAGTCTCGCCTTCTGGGCGCTACCGGAAGCCTACGCCTGGCGCGCCCTCTTCTGGATCGGGCTGCTGCCGGCGCTGCTCGTCGTCTATATCCGCCGCTTCATCGACGAGCCCCAGGTGTTCAAGGCGGCGCACCGGGCAGCCGGCGTGCGGACCAACCCGCTCGATATCTTCCGCCCGCCGCTGCTGCGCACGACGCTCTTGGCCTCGATGCTGGCGCTCGGCGTCCAGGGCAGCAGCTACGCCATCATCACCTGGTTGCCGACCTTCCTCAAAACTGTCCGCCACCTCACCTCGGTCGGCGCCGGCTCCTATGTCGCGGTCGTGACCCTGGGCGCCTTCTGCGGCTATCTCACCAGCGCCTATCTCACCGACGCGATCGGGCGACGGAAGAATTTCCTGATCTTCGCCGTCTGCTGCTGGGTCGTCGATTTCGTCTACATGTACGTGCCGTTCGGCAATAGCACGACCCTGTTGCTGGGCCTGCCGTTCGGCTTCTTCACCCAAGGCATCTACGCCTCGCTCGGGCCCTATTTCACCGAGCTGTTCCCGACGCGTGTGCGGGCGACCGGGCAGAGCTTCGCCTATAACCTCGGCCGTAGCCTCGGCGCCTGCTTCATCGCGCTCATCGGCATGCTGGCCCAGGTGATGCCGCTCGCCCAGGCGATCGGCATGCTGTCGCTCGGCGGCTATCTGGTCGCGATCGTGGCGACGCTCATGCTGCCGGAAACCCGCGGCATCGCGCTTGACCAGGTCACGGGCGACCAGGTCACGGGCGAGGCGCCCGAAGCCTCGGTGCTGCGGGCGTCCACGGCTGATTAACGCCCATCGGCCCAGGCCGGCTTCAGCGCCATGATTTCGGCATAGCACGGGCAGTGCGGCGCATGGGCGCCCGGCAGGTATCCCAGGCTCATCAGGAACTCGCCGACGATCTCGCCGCCGGTGAAGCGGAAGGTCTTGCCGAACAGCTTGACCCAGCCGGCCTTGTCGAGCGGATGGTGCTTGTCGAGCCACGCCGCAAACGAGCCGTGCTCCGCGATGAGCGTCTGCAGCCGCCGGGCATTCTCGATCGCGGCCTCGACCTTGAGCCGGTTGCGGATGATGCCGGGATCGGCCAAGAGCCGCGCCACATCGTCCGGGCCATAGGCCGCGACCTTGTCGATGTCGAAGCCGGCATAGGCGGCGGTGAACGCTGCGCGCTTCTTCAGGATCGTGAGCCACGACAGGCCGGCCTGGTTGATCTCCAGCACCAGCCGCTCGAACAGCACCCGGTCGTCGCGCTGCGGGAAGCCATATTCCGTGTCGTGATAGGGCGCATGGAACGGATGGCCGGGCGCCACGTCGCAATAGGTCGTCGCCATGGCTCAATCGCCTCGGAACGAGATGTAGGGCGAGTTCACCAGCCAATAGATGCCGATGAAGATCACTGTCGTGATCCCGGTCGTCAGCAACGCCTTGAACGCGAGCCGCGGATTGGCCGGCGCGCCGGCGTCATGGCCCAGATGCTCCTCGCCCGCGCGCTTCACGCCGATCGGCAGCACGCAAAAGATCACCAGCCACCAGGTGATCGTGTAGACGACGATGCCCTCGACCCAGTTCATGGGCTCAGGCCTGTTCCAGCTCGACGAGCGTACCGCAGAAATCCTTGGGGTGCAGGAACAGCACCGGCTTGTCGTGGGCGCCGATCTTGGGCTCGCCGTCGCCCAGCACGCGGGCACCCTCAGCCTTCAGATGGTCGCGCGCCGCCAGGATATCGTCGACCTCGTAGCAGACATGGTGCATGCCGCCGGACGGATTGCGGTCGAGGAAAGATTTGACCGGCGAGCCCTCGCCCAGCGGCTCCAGGAGCTCGATCTTCGTGTTCGGCAGCTCGACGAACACGACGGTGACACCATGGGCCGGCTGCGCCACCGGGGCCGAGACCTTGCCGCCCAGCGTCTCGGCATAGAGCCGGCTGGCGGCCGCCAGGTCCGGCACGACGATGGCGACATGGTTGAGCCGTCCGATCATGCTACTCCCTCCCCCTCGCGTTTCCCGTACCGGCGCGTCAGACGCGCACGACGTGGACCTCGGTCACCGGCTTCTTGCCGATGCTGTTGTTGAGCGACCGGCGGATCGCGAGGCGTGCTGCCTCACGCACCGCCTCGTCGTCCGTCTTCGACCCTGCCGGCAGGCCGTTCACCGCCCGCTCGATCGCCCGCGTCAGGCCCATCGTGTCCTCGGCGTCCTCACCGATCAAGCCGTGCACGGTGATCTGCGGCAGCGCCAGCAGCTTGCCACGCCGGTCGAGCACGACGGTCGCGACCGCCGAGCCGTTGAACGTCATGCGCAGCCGCGTCTTGAACGCACCGCCCTCGAGCGCGACCAGGCTCTTGCCGTCGAGACCGAGCCGGCCCGTGTCGACCTGGTCGATCACCTTGGCCGGTCCGGGCGCCAGGCGCACCATCTCGCCATTCTCGATCACGACGCTCTGCGGCACCTGGCACTCCTCGGCCAACTGCGCATGAGCGATCAGATGCCGCGCTTCGCCATGGACCGGCAAGGCGACCTTCGGCCGCACGAGCTGATACATGCGCGAGAGCTCGTCGCGCGCCGGATGGCCCGAGACATGGACGAAATGTTCGTCGTCGGTCACGACCGTGACGCCGCGCTTCGCCAGCTGGTTCTGCAGCCGGCCGATCGGCCGTTCATTGCCGGGAATGACACGTGAGGAGAAGATCACCGTGTCGCCGGCTTCGAGCGTGATGTTCTGGTGGTCGTTCGCGGCGATGCGGGCGAGCGCCGAGCGCGCCTCGCCCTGGCTGCCGGTGCAGATCAGCAGCACCTCGTCGCGCGGCAACTCCGCCGCGGCCTCGGGCGTGATGAACGGCGGCGTGCCGTCGAGATAGCCGTTCTCACGCGCGGCCTGCTCCATGCGCCAGAGCGAGCGGCCGACGAGCGCCACCTGACGGCCATGAGCGGCGCCGGCAGCGGCGGCCGACTGCAGGCGCGCAACATTGGAGGCGAAGCAGGTGATCGCAATACGGTTGTCGTAGCGGCCGACCAGCTCGATCAGCGATTCCCGCACATCGGCCTCGGAGCCGGCCTCGCCGGCGCGGAGCGCGTTGGTCGAATCGCCGACGAGCGCGTCGACCCCCTCTTCGCCGAGCCGGGTCAGGGCCGCGAAGTCCGAGGTCTGGCCGACCAGCGGGTTCGGGTCGAACTTCCAATCGCCGGTATGGAGCACCGTGCCGGCGCCGGTACGGATCACGAGCGCGTTAGGCTCCGGGATCGAATGGGTGAGCGAGATCAGCTCGATGTCGAACGGCCCGATCGGAAAGCGGCTGCCGAGCGGCTGCTCGATGATGTCGACCGCGTGCAGCAGCCCGGCCTCGGCCAGCTTCAGCCGCAGCACCGAGGCGGTGAACGGCGTCGCATAGATCGGGCATTCGAGCCGCGGCCAGAGATGGGCGACGGCGCCGATATGGTCCTCATGCGCGTGCGTGATGATGAGGCCGGCGAGCTCGTCCTTGCGCTCGGCGGCGAAGCTCGGGTCGGCCATGATGACCTCGATGCCCGGCTGGGTCTCGTCCGGGAACGAGATGCCGAGGTCGACGATCAGCCATTTGCCGCCGTAGCCGTAGAGATTGAGGTTCATGCCGATCTCGCCGGCACCGCCCAAGGGCAGGAACACCAGCTCGTCCGGCTTGTTGAGCGTGGCGCGCGCGGCCGCGGCCACGGATTCGAAGGTAATGGGTCGTCGGGTCATGGGCCTCGAGCAGGTCAAAGATTTTGGCGTGGGGCGCTGGGCCCACGCCAGGATCCGGGAAGGCGCCGACGCAGGGCGGCGTCTTCTTCCCGTTGCGAAGAGAGGAGCAACAGCGGCCGTTCGATCGCTAACGCCGACGCGGGCCGATTGGCGGGGTCAAATCTCACGTCGTCAATATCGGGCCCGACAGCCGCGCCCGCAACGGACATCGCCGCCTAGGCTCCTATGACGGGCGCGAAATTGACGTCGCCCGTCGTGATCCGATGGCGCCCGGCCAGGGTCTCCAGCACCAGCGCGCCGTCGGGATCGAGGTCGATGAACCGGCCACGCACCAGATCGTCGCCCTGCCGAACCTCGAGCGCCTCGCCGAGACCGCGGGCGAGCGCCAGCCAGCGGGTCCGGATGGCACCAAAGCCGCCCTGCTGCCAATCCTCGAACCGGGCAGAGAGCGCGCCATAGAGCAGTTCGAGCGCCATGCGCGCATCGGCCGTTCCGCCCAGCGCATGGAGCGCCGTCGCCGGATAGGGCGTGACGGTCGGCGCCGACACGATGTTGACACCCATGCCCAGCACGAGCCAGTCGATCGTGGCGTTCGGCCCCGATTGGGCCTCGAGCAGGATGCCGGCGATCTTGCTGCCGTCGGCCAGCACGTCGTTCGGCCATTTGAGCGCCACCGGCACCGCGGCCGGCAACAGCACCCGCACCGTTTCGGCGATGGCGAGGGCTGCGACGAACCCGAGCTCGGCCGCCCGGGCTGGTAACACCGCGGGCCGCAGGATGCAGGAAGTATAAAGGTTGCCGCGCGGGCTGTGCCATTGGCGATCGAGCCGCCCGCGGCCGGCTGTCTGTTCCTGCGCCCAGACGAGCGTGCCGTGCGCGGCGCCGGCCGACGCCAGCCGCTTGGCCTCGTCGCTGGTCGAGCCGACCGTATCGCGGAGAACCGCCGTGAAAGGCGACGGCAGGGTAAGGCCGCCGCCCAGTCCGGCGTTCTCCGACGAAGTCATCCCTGGAACAGCGAGGCCGCCGCCGCCTCGGCCGTTGCGACGAGCGGCGCCGGGATCAGGATGAACAGCAGGATGACGAGCGTCGTCAGCGCCATGACGACGCGTACGGCGCCGCCACCGGCCGACGTGTCGAGCGCCTCGGCCGGGGTGTCGAAGTACATCATCTTGATGATGCGGATGTAGTAGTAGCAGCCCACGACGCTGGCCAGCACGCCGAAGACGGCGAGCCACACCAGGCCGGCATGGATCGCCGACATGAAGATGATGAACTTCGGCACGAAGCCCGCGAGCGGCGGCACGCCAGCCATCGAGAACATGAACACGGCGAGCGCCGCCGCGGTCAGCGGCTGGCTCTTCGACAGGCCGGCGAGATCGGCGATCTCCTCGACCGGCTCGCCCCGGCGCTCCATGCACAGGATGACCGAGAAGGCGCCGAGGCTCATGAACAGATAGACCGCGAGATAGATCAGCACGCCGCGCACGCCGTCGGTGGTCCCGGCGGCGAGGCCGATCAGCGCATAGCCGACATGGCCGATCGAGCTGTAGGCCATCAGGCGCTTGATGTTCGACTGGTTGATCGCGGCGTAGGAGCCCAGCACCATGGAGGCGAACGAGATCGCCCAGATGATCTGCTGCCACTGGTGCGCCAGGTGGCCCAGGGGCTCGATCATGACGCGCAGGAACAGCGACAGGGCCGCGATCTTCGGGCCGACCGCAAAGAAGCTCGTGACCGGCGTCGGCGCGCCCTCGTAGACATCCGGCGTCCACATGTGGAACGGCACGGCCGAGCACTTGAACGCGATGCCGACCGACAGGAACACGACGCCGATGATGAGGCCGATCGAGCTCGTGCCGGCCTCCGTGCTGAGCAGCTTCGCCAGCTGGTCGAAGTTGGTGGTGCCGGCGAAGCCGTAGATCCAGGACGAGCCGAACAGCAGCATGCCGGAGCTGAGCGCACCGAGCACGAAGTACTTGAGGCCCGCCTCGGTCGACTTCACCGTGTCGCGCTTGAAGGCGGCCAGCACGTAGAGCGACAGGCTCTGCAACTCGAGGCCGACATAGAGCGAGATCAGGTCGTTGGCCGAGACCATCGCCATCATGCCGATGGTCGCGAACAGGATCAGGATCGGGAACTCGAACCGGTCGACCTTGGCCCGCTCGTTGAACTGGCGCGCCATCACGATCGAGACCGCCGAGCCGATCAGGATCAGCGATTTCATGAAGACCGCGAACTGCTCGGTCACGAACATGCCGCTGAAGGTGACGGTACGGCTCGCGGGACCGCGCTCGACCAGCACGAAATCGACGATCAGCGCCAAGACGCTCAGCCACGAGACGACAGCGGAGGTGCGGTCGGCCCGGAACACGCCGACCATCATCAGCGCCATCGCGGCGACGGCGAGGAACAGCTCCGGCAGCGCCGGCGAAAGATCGGGAACGGGCATCATCACTTCACCACCGAGACTGCGTCGGCCGCGGCCACGCTCGGCCGGGGCAGCGAGGCGATGTGACCGCGATCGATCACGAAATTGACCGCCGGCTTCATCGGCTCGAGGAACGAGGACGGGTAGATGCCCATCCAGAAGACGAGCACGATCAGCGGCGCGAAAATCAGCTTCTCGCGCCACGTGAGGTCGAGCATGGCACGCACGTCCTCGCGCGTGATCTTGCCGAAGATCACCCGGCGATAGAGGTAGAGCATGTAGGCGGCGCCCAGGATGGTGCCCGTGGTCGCGAGGAAGCCCACCCAGGTGTTCGTCGCGAACGCGCCGTTCAGCACCAGGAATTCGCCGACGAAGCCCGAGGTGCCGGGCAGGCCGATCGACGCCATCATGAAGATCATGAAGACGAAGGCATAGTTCGGCATGTTCTCGGCCAGGCCGCCGTAGCGCGCGATCTCGCGGGTATGCAGCCGGTCATAGACGACGCCGACGCAGAGGAACAAGGCGCCCGACACGAAACCGTGGCTGATCATGGTGATGAGTGCGCCCTGCACGCCCTGCTGCGACAGCGTGAAGATGCCGATCGTGACGAAGCCCATGTGGGCGACCGAGGAATAGGCGATCAGCTTCTTCATGTCCTCCTGCGCCAGCGCCACCAGCGACGTGTAGATGATCGCGATGACGGAGAGCGCATAGACGAGCGGCGCGAAAGTGGCGCTCGCGTCCGGGAACACCGGCACCGAGAAGCGCAGGAAACCGTACGCACCCATCTTCAGCAGCACGCCGGCCAGGATGACCGAGCCCGCGGTCGGCGCCTCGACATGCGCGTCCGGCAGCCAGGTATGGACCGGCCACATCGGCACCTTGACCGCGAAGGACGCGAAGAACGCGAGCCACAGGTAGTTCTGCAGCGTCTTCGGCAGGGTCGCGTGCATCGCCGTCGGGATGTCGGTCGTGCCGAGCTGCCAGTAGATCGCGAGGATCGCGAGCAGCATCAGGACCGAGCCCAGGAACGTGTAGAGAAAGAACTTGAACGCCGCGTAGACGCGCCGCTGGCCGCCCCAGATGCCGATGATCAGGAACATCGGGATCAGCACGCCTTCGAAGAAGATGTAGAAGACGATGAGATCAAGCGCGCAGAACATGCCGACCATCATCGTCTCGAGGATGAGGAAGGCGAGCATGTATTCCTTGACGCGCGTGTGGATCGCCTCCCACGAGGCGAGCACGCAGATCGGCGTCAAGAGCGTCGACAACAGCACGAAGAACAGCGAAATGCCGTCGATGCCCATGTGGTAGGCGATGTGGAGGCTCGGCATCCAGTCCGCCTGCTCGACGAACTGGAAGTCGGCACTCTTCGAATCGAAGCCCGTCCAGAGCGGGATCGACAGCGCGAAGGTGATGAGAGAGGTCCAGAGCGCGATCCAGCGGGCATTGCGCGCGACGAGTTCCTCGTCGCCGCGCAGCACCAGGATGAACGCGCCACCCACCAGCGGCAGGAAGGTGACCAGCGACAGGAGCGGCCAGTTGCTCATCAGATCCTCACCGCTGAGACAGAAGGTACCACGACACCAGGCACAGCACGCCTATGAGCATCGCGAACGCATAGTGATAGACATAGCCGGTCTGGAGCTTGCTCGCCCGGCGCGACAGGCCGCGGGTGACGGCCGCGACGCCGTCGGGGCCGAGCCCGTCGATGATCATGCCATCGCCGCCCTTCCACAGGCCCCAGCCGAGCCACATGGCCGGCTTGACCACGAGGAAGTCGTAGATCTCGTCGAAGTACCACTTGTTGAGGCACGCGAGATAAAGCGTCTTCGCCGCCGAGGTGAAGGCACCGGGCAGGCTCGGCACCGCGACGTAGAAGACCCAGGCGAGCACGATGCCGGCGACGCCGACGATGAGCGCCATATAGCTCATGAGCGGCGGGATCTCCTCGCGCGCGGCCAGGCCCGGATGGCTGTCGAGGATCAGGATCGACTTGCCCCAGAACTCTTTCAGGCCCTCGCCCACGAAGTCCGCATTGCCGAGCCAGCCGGCAAACACCGCACCGATCGCGAGTACGATCAGCGGCACGACCATGACCATCGGCGACTCATGCACATGCTCGAGCGTGTGATGGTCCGCGCGGCTCTTGCCGTGGAACGTCATGAACAGGAGACGCCACGAGTAGAAGCTGGTCAGGAACGCAGCCGCGATGCCGAGCCAGTAGGCGAAATGGCCGTACGGCGTCCCGGCGGCATAGGCCGCCTCGATGATCGTGTCCTTGGACCAGTAACCGGCGAACGGCGGGATGCCGGCGAGCGCCAGGTTGCCGATCCACATCATCACGTAGGTGACAGGGATCAGCTTCCAAAGGCCGCCCATCTTGCGCATGTCCTGCTCGCCCGACATGGCATGGATGACCGAGCCGGCGCTGAGGAACAGGAGCGCCTTGAAGGATGCGTGGGTCGCCAGGTGGAACATCGCGGCCGGATAGGCCGAGACGCCAGCAGCGAAGACCATGTATCCGAGCTGGCTGCAGGTCGAGTACGCGATGACGCGCTTGATGTCGTTCTGCGCCATGCCGACCGAGGCCGCGAAGATCGCCGTCGCAGCGCCGATGATCGCAATGAAGTGGAGCGCATCGTTCGAGTACTCGAGCAACGGCGACAGCCGGCACACCATGAACACGCCGGCAGTCACCATGGTCGCGGCATGGATGAGGGCCGAGACCGGGGTCGGGCCTTCCATCGCGTCCGGCAGCCAGGTGTGCAGGCCCAGCTGCGCCGACTTACCCATGGCGCCGATGAACAGCAGGATCGAGGTGCAGGTGAGCGCGTCGACATCCCACGACAGGAAATGGAACGTCTTGCCGACGGCACCGGGCGCCGCCGCGAAGATCTGGTCGAACTGCAGCGTGCCGAACAGGAAGAAGGCCGCGAAGATGCCAAGCGAGAAGCCGAAGTCGCCGATGCGGTTGACGACGAAGGCCTTGATCGCCGCGGCATTGGCCGACGGGCGGTCGTACCAGAAGCCGATCAGCAGATAAGACGCGAGACCGACGCCCTCCCAGCCGAAAAACATCTGCACCAGATTGTCGGCCGTCACCAGCATCAGCATGGCGAAGGTAAACAGCGACAGATAGGCCATGAAGCGCGGGATCGAGTGATCGTGCGACATGTAGCCGATCGAATAGACATGGACCATCGACGACACGCCGGTCACGACGATCAGCATGACCGCAGTGAGCGTATCGAGGCGGATTGCCCAGTCGACGGACAGCGGACCCGTGTCGATCCAGTTCAGGAGCGAGATGGTCTGTGTGTGGTGGTCGAGCGCCACATCCTTGAACACCAGGACCGAGAGTGCGGCGGCCACGAGCACGCAGCCGCAGGTGATCAGTTGCGAGACGCGGTCGCCCAGCGTGCGTCCGAGCAGGCCGACGATGATCGCCGCGATGAGCGGCAGAAAGACGATGGCGGTAGCCATAGGGTCCTAGCCCCTCATCAGGTTGATGTCCTCAACCGCGATGGTGCCGCGGTTGCGGAAATAGACGACCAGGATGGCGAGACCGATCGCCGCCTCGGCGGCGGCGACGGTCAGCACGAACATGGCGAACACCTGGCCGGTGAGGTCGCCTAGGAAGCTCGAGAACGCCACGAAATTGATGTTGACGGAGAGCAGCATGAGCTCGACCGACATCAGGATGATGATGACGTTCCGGCGGTTGAGGAAGATGCCGAAGATCCCGAGCGTGAACAGCAGCGCCGCCACGACCAGGTAATGGGCAAGACCGATTTCCATGGCTCCATTCCCTCTCGTTGCGGCTCAGATGCCGTGGCCCGTCGGCACCTTGACGACCTCGATCGTCTCGGCGCGCGAGCGGCTCACCTGGGTCGCGATCGCCTGGCGGCGCACGCCGGAGCGCCGGCGGTGCGTCAGCACGATGGCGCCGATCATGGCGACCAGCAGCACCAGGCCCGAGCCCTCGAACGCGTAGATGTAGCGGGTGTAGAGGATCGACCCGAGCGCCTGGGTATTGGTGGCGCTGACGAGCGGCGCCACGACCGGCGCGGTATGGCTCGCGACCTCGGGGGCGACGGCCCAGGCGCCGACGACGACGACCAGTTCGGCCAGCAACACGGTGCCGACCGTCAGGCCCAGCGCCAGGTTCCGGCGGATGCCGCGCCGGAGCGCTGCGAAGTTGATGTCGAGCATCATGACGACGAACAGGAACAGCACCGCGACCGCGCCGACATAGACGACGACCAGGATCATCGCCAGGAACTCGGCGCCCACGAGCACGAACAGGCCGGCGGCATTGAAGAAGGCGAGGATGAGGAACAGCACGGAATGCACAGGATTGCGCGCCGTGATGACCATCAGGCCCGACAGTATCAGGATGCCGGCAAAGAGATAGAAGGCCAGGGCCGAAAGGATCATGCCCGCTCTCCCGCGTTCAGTCGAATATCCATGCTTCTTTCAGCCTCAGCGATAGGGCGCGTCGGCGACGAGGTTCTGGGCGATCTGGTATTCCCACCGGTCGCCATTCGAGAGCAGCTTCTCCTTGTTGTAGAAGAGCTCCTCGCGGGTCTCGGTCGCGAATTCGAAGTTCGGGCCCTCGACGATCGCATCGACCGGGCAGGCCTCCTGGCAGAGGCCACAGTAGATGCATTTCGTCATATCGATGTCGTAGCGCGTCGTGCGCCGGCTGCCGTCGTCGCGCGGCTCGGCCTCGATCGTGATGGCAAGCGCCGGGCACACCGCCTCGCACAGCTTGCAGGCGATGCACCGCTCCTCGCCGTTGGCATAGCGCCGGAGCGCATGCTCGCCGCGGAAGCGCGGGCTCAGCGGCCCCTTCTCATAGGGATAATTCACGGTCACGGGCTTCTTGAACATGTAGCTCAAGGTCAGCTTCATGCCGGCCAGCAGCTCCCACAGGAGGAACGCCCGTGTCCCGCGCTCGATGAACGCCATCGCTAGAATCCCTTACCAAATTGAGCGCGCAAGGTCAGCCGACCTTGGGCAGCCAGCCCATGCCGACGAGCACGCCCGCGACCACGATCAGATAAATGAGCGACAGTGGCAGGAAGATCTTCCACCCGAGGCGCATCAGCTGGTCGTACCGGAAGCGCGGGAACGTCGCACGGACCCACAGGAAACAGAACAGCACGAACACGGTCTTGAGGAAGAACCAGATCGGCCCCATCCAGTCGTAGCTGAGGAACGCGACATTGATCGGCGGCAGCCAGCCGCCCAGGAACAGGATGCTGGTCATGGCGCTGACCAGGATCATGTTCATGTATTCGCCGAGATAGAACAGCGCGAAGGTCATCGACGAATATTCGACGAAATAGCCGCCGACCAGCTCGGACTCGCCCTCGACCAGGTCGAACGGCGAGCGGTTGGTCTCGGCCAGGCCCGACACGAAGAACACGACGGCCATCGGCAGGAGCGGCAGCACGTACCAGCCCGGCAGCCACGAGACGCCGAACCAGCCGTGCGACTGGGCCTCGACGATCTGCGACAGGTTCAAGGAGCCGGCGCACAGCAGCACGGTCACGAGCACGAAGCCCATGGAGACTTCGTAGGACACCATCTGCGCCGCGGCGCGGAGCGAGCCCAGGAACGCGTATTTCGAGTTGGACGCCCAGCCGGCCATGATGATGCCGTAGACGCCAAGCGACGAGATCGCGAACAGGAACAGCACGCCGACGTTGATGTTGGCCAGCACCAGGTGCGCGTTGAACGGGATCACCGCCCAGGCGACGAGCGCCAGGATGAAGGTCATCATCGGCGCCAGCACGAACACGACGCGGTTGGCTCCGCTCGGGATGACCGTCTCCTTGCTCAACAGCTTCAGGCCGTCGGCCATCGGCTGCAGCAGGCCGAAGGGGCCGACCACGTTCGGGCCGAGGCGCAGCTGGGCGGCCGCCAGCACCTTGCGCTCGAACAGGGTCAAGTAGGCCATGCCGATCATGAGGCAGATCACGACGGCGATGATGCCACCCAGGATCCACGCGAACGGGACGGCGTAATCCGTCAAGAAATTAGCCATTTGTGCCGGTCTTCTGGCTGACGGTTGCGCGAAGCGATTCGGTGCAGGCCGCCATGGTCGGCGACGATCGGCTGACCGGATCGGTCATGTAGTAGTTCTCGATCGGATAGACGAACGGTCCGGAGCCGGTCGGACCCGGGACGCCGAACGAGGTCCATTCGGCCGGCACGATCTCGTCGACCTGGGCGAAGCGCGGGTTGACCGCGACGAGGCGCTGGCGCAGCTGGGCCAGGTTGTCGTAGGGCAGCTTGTGGCCGAGCGGCTCCGACAGCGCGCGCAGGATCTTCCAGTCCTCGCGCGCATCGCCCGGCGGGAACGTCGCGAGCCGGCCGAGCTGGACGCGGCCTTCGGTATTGACGTAGGTGCCGTTCTTCTCGGTATAGGCCGACCCCGGCAGCACCACATCGGCGCGGGCGGCACCCGCATCGCCGTGATGGCCCTGGTAGATCACGAAGGCCTTGCCGAGCCGGCCCATGTCGATCTCGTCGGCGCCCAGGAGGTAGACGACCTCGATATCGCCGTGCTGCGCACCCTCGAGGATGCCGGCCAGGTCACGCCCGCCCTCGCCCGGCACGAAGCCGAGCTCGAGGCCGCCGACGCGCGCCGCCGCCGTATGGAGCACGTTGAAGCCGTTCCAGCCCTCGCGCACCGCACCGACCGCGTCGGCGAGCTTGCGGGCGAGATCGAGCACGTGGGTACCGTCCTCGCGGGCGAGCGCCCCCTGCCCGACCACGATCATCGGGTTCTTGGCACCCTTGAGCGTGTCGATCCAGCTGTGGTTGCCGTCGGCCAGGTCCGACAGAACTTCGGGGCCAGCCCCAAGCTGGATCACCGGATAGGTCAGGTCGACCGCCGGGCCGATCATCGCCGCCTTGAAGCCGCCGGCGAGATAGCGCTTGCGGAAGCGCGCGTTGATGATCGGGGCCTCGGCGCGCGGGTTGGATCCCACGAACAGCACGACGTCCGCCTGCTCGATGCCGGCGATGGTCGTGTTGAAGAGATAGCCGGCACGCGCGGTCGGCAGCTTGGCGCCGTCCTGGCGGCAGTCGAGGTTGGGCGAGCCCAGCGCCGTCAGCAGGTCCTTGAGCGCCAGCATCGCCTCGGCATCGACCAGGTCACCGGCGATGCCGGCGATCTTCGTGCCGGCGACGCCCTTGAGCCGCGCCGCGATGGCGCCGAACGCGTCGCCCCAGGTCGCCGGAACGAGCTTGCCGTTCTCTCGCACATAGGGCTTGTCGAGCCGGCGCTTCATCAGCCCGTCGATGGCGAAGCGGCCCTTGTCGCCGAGCCATTCCTCGTTGACGTCATCATTCAGGCGCGGCAGCACGCGCAGCACCTCAGGTCCGCGCGCGTCGATGCGGATGTTGGCGCCGACCGCGTCGAACACGTCGACCGACTCCGTCTTGCGCAGCTCCCACGGCCGGGAGACGAAGGCATAGGGCTTGGAGGTGAGCGCGCCGACCGGACACAGGTCGATCATGTTGCCCGAGAGTTCGGAGGTCAGCGCGTGCTCGACGTAGGTGCCGATCTCCATGTTCTCGCCGCGGCCGGTCGCTCCCAGCTCGGGCACGCCCGCGACGTCGGTCGCGAAGCGGACGCAGCGCGTGCAATGGATGCAGCGCGTCATGTGCGTCTTGATCAGCGGGCCGAAGTCCTTGTCCTTGACCGCCCGCTTGTTTTCCAGGAACCGGCCGCGGTCGAAGCCGAACGCCATGGCCTCGTCCTGCAGGTCGCACTCGCCGCCCTGGTCGCAGATCGGGCAATCGAGCGGATGGTTGATCAGCAGGAACTCCATGACGCCCTTGCGGGCGCGCTGGGCCTTCTCGGAATTGGTGTAGACCACCTGCCCGTCCGCCGCCGGCATGGCGCAGGACGCGACCGGCTTCGGCGACTTCTCCATCTCGACCAGGCACATGCGGCAATTGCCGGCAATCGCCAGGCGCTCGTGGTAGCAGAAATGCGGCACCTCGACGCCGGCGGCCTGGGCCGCCTGCAGCACGGTCGTCCCGGCGGGGACCTCGACCTCGATACCGTTGATCGTCAGCTTCGGCATGGATCGGTCCTCACGCCGCCTGCGAGCGGCCGATGGCCGTCGCGCGGTAGTTCTTGATGCGCTCTTCCAGGACCGGGCGGAAATGCCGGATCAGGCCCTGGATCGGCCAGGCTGCGGCGTCGCCCAAGGCGCAGATCGTATGGCCTTCGATCTCATAGGAAACGTCCAAGAGCATGTCGATCTCCTCGACCGAGGCATTGCCCTTCACGAGCCGCTCCATGACGCGCCACATCCAGCCGGTGCCCTCGCGGCACGGCGTGCACTGGCCACAGCTCTCGTGCTTGTAGAAGTGCGCCAGCCGTGCGATCGCCGCGATGATGTCGGTCGACTTGTCCATGACGATGACCGCCGCCGTGCCGAGGCCGGACTTGACCTCGCGCAGCGCGTCGAAATCCATCAGCACCGTGTCGCAGATCGACTTCGGCAGCACTGGCACCGACGAGCCGCCGGGAATGACGCCCAGCAGGTTGTCCCAGCCGCCGCGCACGCCGCCGCAATGCTTCTCGAGCAGTTCCTTCAGGGGAATGCCCATCTCTTCTTCGACCGTGCAGGGCTTGTTCACATGGCCGGAGATGCAGAACAGCTTGGTGCCGTTGTTCTTGGGCCGGCCGAAGCCGGCGAACCAGCTGCCGCCGCGGCGCAAGATCGTCGGCACGACCGCGATGGTCTCGACATTGTTGACCGTGGTCGGGCAGCCGTAGAGGCCGCACTGCGCCGGGAACGGCGGCTTCAAGCGCGGCTGGCCCTTGCGGCCCTCGAGGCTTTCCAGGAGCGCCGTTTCCTCACCGCAGATATAGGCGCCGGCGCCGCGGTGCAGATAGAGCTCGAAATCATAGCCCGAGCCGCAGGCGTTCTTGCCGAGGAGGCCCGCTGCATAGGCCTCGTCGATCGCGACCTGCAGGTTGGACGCCTCGTTGTAGAACTCGCCGCGGATATAGATGTAGCAGGCGCTCGCCCCCATCGCGACCGAGGCGAGCAGGCAGCCCTCGACCAGCTTGTGCGGGTCGTGGCGGAGGATGTCGCGGTCCTTGCAGGTGCCGGGCTCGGACTCGTCGGCGTTGACCACGAGATAGCTCGGCCGGCCGTCGGGCGATGCCTTCGGCATGAACGACCATTTCATCCCGGTCGGGAAGCCGGCGCCGCCGCGGCCGCGCAGGTTCGAATTCTTGATCTCCTCGACCAGCCAGTCGCGGCCCTTGAGGATCAAATCCTTGGTGCCGCTCCAGTCGCCGCGCTGGCGGGCGCCGGCAAGGCGCCAGTCGTGGATGCCGTAGAGGTTCGTGAAGATCCGGTCTTCGTCACGCAGCATTGCCGTCTCCGTCGAACCGAAGGGTCGTGAGGGTGTCGGGGCCACCGACCGGCGCCGAGGTCTGGCGGTCGATCATGGAGCCCTTCGGCGGAACGATGCCCTGGGCCAAGCTGTCGAGCAGCTTCTCGGTCAGCTCGGCATTGAGGTCCTCATAGAGGTCGTCGTGCAGCTGCAGCACCGGCGCATTGACGCAGGCACCCAGGCACTCGACCTCGACGAGCGTGAACTTGCCGTCGGGCGTCGTGCCGCCGATGTCGATGCCGAGCTTGCGCTTGCAGGTCTCGGTCACCTCGTCGGAGCCGCGGAGCCAGCAGGACGTCGTCCGGCAGACCTGCAGGAAATATTTCCCGACCGGCTTCAGGTTGAACATCGTGTAGAAAGTCGCGACCTCGTAGACCCGGATCGGGGCCATGTCGAGCAGCTTCGCGATATAGTCCATGGCCGCGCGTGGCACCCAATTGTCGTGCTGCTTCTGCGCGATATAGAGCAGCGGCAGCACGGCGCTCGCCTGCCGGCCTTCGGGATATTTGGCGATGACCTTCTTCGCCCGCTCCAGGTTCTCAGCCGTGAACTCGAAGCTCGCCGGCTGCTCGACGACCACGTGGTCGTGCTCTCCGCTCATCGATCGATCTCGCCAAACACGATGTCCATGGAACCGATGATCGCGACCACGTCGGCCAGCATGTGGCCCTTGCCCATGAAGTCGGCCGCCTGGAGGAAGGCGAACCCGGGCGCGCGGATCTTGCAGCGATACGGCTTGTTGCTGCCGTCGGACACGACATAGACGCCGAACTCGCCCTTGGGCGCTTCGACGGCCGTGTAGGTCTCGCCGGCCGGCACATGATAGCCCTCGGTATAGAGCTTGAAGTGATGGATGAGGGCCTCCATCGACTTCTTCATCTCGGCGCGCGGCGGCGGCGCCACCTTGCGGTCGTTCACCATGTGCGGGCCCGACGGCATCTTCTCGATCGCCTGGCGCATGATCTTGACCGACTGGCGCATCTCCTCCATGCGGACGAGATAGCGCGACCAGCAGTCGCCGTTCTTGCCGACCGGGATGTCGAAATCCATCTCGGCATAGGCATCGTACGGCTGCGACTTGCGCAGGTCCCACGGGATGCCCGAACCGCGCAGCATCGGGCCGGACAGGCCCCAGTCGTAGGCATCCTCGGGCGAGATGATGCCGATGTCGACCGTGCGCTGCTTGAAGATGCGGTTCTCGGTCAGCAGGTTCTCAAGATCGTCGACGCGCTTCGGGAAGGCGTCGCAGAACCCCAGGATCTCGTCGGTGAGGCCGGGCGGCAGGTCCTGATGCACGCCGCCGGGGCGGAAATAATTGGCATGGAGCCGGGCGCCGCAGACGCGCTCGTAGAACTCCATCAGCCGCTCGCGGTCCTCGAAGCCCCAAAGCAGCGGCGTCACGGCACCAACGTCGATCGCGAAGGTCGTGACGTTCAAGAGGTGGTTGGCGATGCGCGAGATCTCGGCGAACAGCACGCGGATGTACTGCGCCCGCTCGGGCACGTCGATGCCCATCAGCTTCTCGGTCGCGAGCGCGAAGGCGTGCTCCTGCGACATCGGCGCCACGTAGTCAAGCCGGTCGAAATAGGGCAAGGCCTGCATGTAGGTCTTGTATTCGATCAGCTTTTCGGTGCCGCGATGCAGCAGGCCGATATGCGGGTCGCAGCGCTCGACCGTCTCGCCGTCCAGTTCCAGCACCAGGCGCAGCACACCGTGCGCCGCCGGATGCTGCGGGCCGAAGTTCAGGTTGTAGTTCTTGATGTCCATCGCCGCCGGCGCATTGGTCAAGGCGCCGGATGCGGTCGCAGCGTCGAAGGCTGTGCCCGCGGCTTTCAGGGTCGTTTCGCTCATCAGCTCTTGCTCCCCGCGTCGGCCTCGGGTGCCGGCCGGAACTTCTCATCGCCCGGCAGCAGGTGGTTCATGCCCTCCCACGGCGACAGGAAGTCGAAACTGCGGAATTCCTGTTTCAGTTTGACGGGCTCGTAGACGACACGCTTCTGATCTTCGTCGTAGCGCACCTCGACGAAGCCCGTGAGCGGGAAGTCCTTGCGGAGCGGGTGCCCTTCGAAACCGTAGTCAGTCAGGATGCGGCGCAGGTCCGGATTGTCGGCGAAGAAGATGCCGTACATGTCCCAGGCCTCCCGCTCGAACCAGCCGGCGGTGCTGTAGACGCCGACCACGCTCGGCACCGGCGTCGCCTCGTCGGCCGAGACCTTCACGCGGATGCGGCGGTTATGCTTCAGGCTCAAGAGGTTGTAGACGACCTCGAACCGCTCCGGCCGCTCCGGATAATCGACACCGCACAGGTCGACCAGCACCTTGAACAGGCAGCGCGGGTCGTCGCGCAGGAAAGTGAGCGCCGGCACGATCGCCGTGCGCGGCACCCACAGGATGAGCTCGTCCCGGATGACCTCGACCTTGAGGCAATTCTGGTCGAGAGCCGTGGCCACGGTGGAGCCGAACTCCGTGAGCGCTTGGGTCATAATCCCTCTTGGGTCGCCTGGCGTAACGCGGAAATCAGCGTGCGAAGACGCTCGTACGCTTGATCTTCTTCTGGAGCTGCAGGATGCCGTAGACCAGCGCCTCGGCAGTCGGCGGGCAGCCCGGCACGTAGATGTCGACCGGCACGATCCGATCGCAGCCGCGCACAACCGAATAGGAGTAGTGATAATAACCGCCGCCGTTCGCGCAAGAACCCATCGAAATGACCCAGCGGGGCTCGGCCATCTGGTCGTAGACCTTGCGGAGCGCCGGCGCCATCTTGTTGGTGAGCGTGCCGGCAACGATCATCACGTCGGACTGGCGCGGGCTCGGCCGCGGCACGACGCCGAACCGGTCGAGATCGTAACGGCTCGCGTAGCTGTGCATCATCTCGACGGCGCAGCAAGCAAGCCCGAAGGTCATCGGCCAGAGCGAGCCGGTCCGCGCCCAGTTGACCAGCGCGTCGAGCGAGGCCACGACGAAGCCCTTGTTCGTGATCTCGTCGGTCACCGAGCGCAGGAGCTGGTCCTGAGTGGCGCCGGGCGGGATCGGCACCAGGCCTGACGGGGACGCGGGTGCGACCGGTTGGGACGATCCGATCATTCCCATTCGAGAGCTCCCTTCTTCCACTCATAGATAAAGCCGATGGTCAGCACCGCCAGGAACAGCACCATCGACCAGAAGCCGAACATGCCGATATCCCCGAGCGTCACCGCCCAGGGGAACAGGAAGGCGACCTCGAGGTCGAAGATGATGAACAGGATCGCGACGAGATAGAAGCGCACGTCGAACTTGGAGCGCGCATCGTCGAAAGGCTCGAAGCCGCATTCATAGGGCGAGAGCTTCTCGCTGTCCGGATTCTGCTTGCCGATCACGAAGGACAGGCCGACGGCGGCAATGCCCATGAAGATCGCGACGCCGAGGAAAATCAGGATCGGCAGATATTCTCGCAGCAGGCTGAGCGATGACATGATCGGTCTCTCGGTCCTGTCGGGCTGGAGGCGGCGCACGACCTGAGCCGAAATTGCCAGGCGGCGAACGCACTCACCGGATTGCCTCGAAAATTCGAAGCCCGGCGCAACGGATGATCAAACTAGGTATAAGGAGTACAAACTGAAAAGAAAAGCGGCCATCCCGACCGGGAGCCGGCTATCCGCCGCGGGGCGCAACGATGAGCGCCTTCGATGCTCGGGACGGAATGGCGGGAGTGGCGGGGCTCGAACCCGTGACCTCCGGCGTGACAGGCCGGCGCTCTAACCAACTGAGCTACACCCCCGCGAACCGAGGGCCGCTTAGTACCCCCGCCCCGCCCCCGAGGTCAAGCGTGTTACAGCGGTCTTTTCGCGCCGCGGTGCGCATTGCTGGGCTGCAACATCGCCGGGCGATTTTGTCGGCCTGCTGGTATAGGCGCGGATGCGTCGCAAGACTGCGCGGCTTTTCTGGGGATGACGCGAATCGCCCGATGCAAATCAAAGACTTACCGGCCGGCTCTGACCCTGCCGGACATTCCGGCGCCCGCTTCGCACGCCCATGCGGTCAAAACACGAAAGGCCGCCTGCAGATCCCTCTACAGAGCGGCCTTACGTCGCTTTTTGATGAAGGCGCCGTTTCAGCGCAGCAGCGACAGGATCGCCTGGTTCTGCTTGGCGCTCACCGACAGGCTGGCCGTGCCGATGCTCTGGCGCAGCCCGACAGAGGTGCTGACGGCATCCTTGTCGTTCAGCGTCGCGCCGGAGAAGGCGGCCGACGTCACTTGTGCTGCGGGGCTGAGGCTGACCTGGTCCGTCGGCGTATCGGGCGTCGTGCTGGTGTTCGGCTGCGTCGTCGTGCGCGCCGCCGTGCCGGTCGTATCCGTGACCGTCGGCTGCCGTTGGGCAGAATTCAATGCGATGTCGCTCATCATGCCGTCCATTTTCGAAAGGCGCAGCTTTAACTGCCAGATGGCGTAGCTTTAAGCTCGGCAACGACAATACCACCCGGATCGCGAAGGTGCCACCGAGGATCCGTGAAGCGGGTATGCCGTTCCGGCAAGGAAAGATCTTTGCGGGATTGGTGGGCGATGACGGATTCGAACCGCCGACCCTCTCGGTGTAAGCGAGACGCTCTACCGCTGAGCTAATCGCCCGATATCGGGCCTTCCCGAGCGGCCGGCGCGGCGACCTTTCCAACCAGCTCGTCGACCGAGCCGCGTCGGGCGGTTTCGCCGCGTCAGACCGAAGAGGCCGCCGGCGACGGCGGCCTCGAACGCAAAACCAATTAGTTCAGCGCATCCTTGAGCGTCTTGCCGGCCTTGAACTTGGCCTGCTTGGACGCGGCGATCTTGATCTTCTCGCCGGTGCGCGGGTTGCGCCCCTCGGAAGCCTCACGCGCCGCAACACTGAACGTGCCGAAGCCGACCAGGCGAACCTCGTCCCCCTTCTTCAGCGCAGCTTCGATGCTGTCGAAGACCGCATCCACGGCCTTCGCCGCCTCGGACTTCTTAAGCTCGGTAGCGGTAGCAACCGCGTCGACGAGTTCGTTCTTGTTCACGCTACCCCCTCCAACGACACAAAGTAGAACCAGGAAAATTACCCGTTCGAATGAACCGGGAGCTTAGATCGCGGCTCATTTGACAGTCAATCGCCGAACGCCCGAAAAAGCGAGCTATTCTGCGAAAAATCGGCTGTTTTTGATGAAAGAGGGCCCGGATGTCGCCATCCGGGCCCCGATGCAGGTTCCGCGCCGTGCTTAGTGGGTCACAACGCCCGGGCGATCGTCCGATTCGGCGGCGGGCGCCACCGGTTCAACCGCAGGCGACTCGGCGTCGCTCCATTCGATCGGCACGAGCGGCTTGGTCAGCGCCTTGGCCAGGAGCTCGTCGACGTGCGCCACGGGGATGAGCTCCAACCCCTTCTTCACGTTGTCCGGGATCTCCGCCAGGTCCTTCTCGTTGTCCTTCGGGATGAACACGGTCCGGATACCGCCGCGCAGAGCCGCGAGCAGCTTCTCCTTGAGGCCGCCGATCGGGAACACCCGGCCGCGGAGCGTGATCTCGCCGGTCATGGCGACATCGCGGCGGACCGGAATGCCGGTCATGACCGAGACGATCGCCGTCACCATGGCTACGCCCGCGGACGGTCCATCCTTGGGCGTAGCACCTTCCGGCACATGCACGTGGATGTCCTTCTTGTCGAACACCGCCTGCTTGATGCCGTAGGCCTGACCGCGGGATTTCACATAGGATTCAGCGGCTTGCACTGATTCCTTCATGACGTCTCCGAGCTTGCCGGTCGCCGTGATCTTGCCCTTGCCGGGCAGCAGCACGGATTCGATCGACAGGAGCTCGCCGCCGACCTCGGTCCAGGCGAGACCGGTGACGACGCCGACCTGGTCCTCCGTCTCGGCCTCGCCGTAGCGGAACTTGCGCACGCCCGCGTATTTCTCGAGGTTGCGGCGGGTGACCGCCACCTTCGCCGTCTTGTTCATCAAGATTTCCTTGATGGCCTTGCGGCTCAGGTTGGCGAACTCGCGCTCGAGCGAACGCACGCCGGCCTCGCGGGTGTAGTAGCGGACCAGGTCGCGGATCGCGTCGTCCGAGATCGACCACTCGCCTTTCTTGAGGCCGTGCGCCTCGATCTGCTTCGGGATCAGGTGGCGCTTGGCGATCTCGACCTTCTCGTCCTCGGTATAGCCGGGGATGCGGATGATCTCCATGCGGTCGAGCAACGGCTGCGGCATGCGCATGCTGTTGGCGGTCGTCACGAACATCACGTCCGACAGGTCGTAGTCGACCTCGAGATAATGGTCGTTGAACGTCGCGTTCTGCTCCGGATCCAGGACCTCGAGCAGCGCCGAGGACGGGTCGCCGCGCCAGTCGGCGCCGAGCTTGTCGATCTCGTCCAGGAGGAACAGCGGGTTCGACGACTTCGCCTTCTTCATGCCCTGGATGACCTTGCCGGGCATGGAGCCGATGTAGGTCCGGCGATGGCCGCGCACCTCGGCCTCGTCACGCACGCCGCCCAGCGACATGCGGACGAAGTTGCGGCCCGTGGCCTTGGCGATCGACTTGCCGAGCGAGGTCTTGCCGACGCCCGGTGGCCCGACCAGACACAGGATCGGTCCCTTGACCTTCTTCATGCGCTGCTGGACGGCCAGGTACTCAAGGATGCGTTCCTTGACCTTCTCGAGCCCGTAGTGGTCCTGGTGCAGCACGGTCTCAGCCGCCTTGATGTCGCGCTTGACCTTGGTGCGCTGCTCCCAGGGAATGCTCAAGAGCCAGTCGAGGTAGTTGCGCACCACCGTCGCCTCGGCCGACATCGGGCTCATGCTGCGAAGCTTCTTCAGCTCCGCCTGCGCCTTGTCGCGGGCTTCCTTGGTGAGCTTGGTCTTGTTGACGCGCTCCTCGAGCTCGGCCAGCTCATCCTTGCCGTCCTCGCCCTCGCCCAGCTCCTTCTGAATGGCCTTCATCTGCTCATTCAGATAGTACTCGCGCTGGGTCTTCTCCATCTGGCGCTTGACGCGATTGCGGATGCGCTTTTCGACCTGCAGGACGCCGATCTCGCCTTCCATGAAGGCGAAGACCTTCTCGAGCCGCTCGCTGACCGTCTCGGCCTCGAGCAACTCCTGCTTCTCGGGGATCTTGAGCGCCAGGTGCGACGCAATCGTGTCCGCGAGCTTGGCCGGATCGTCGATCTGGTTGATCGAGACCAGCACCTCGGGCGGGATCTTCTTGTTGAGCTTGATGTACTGCTCGAACTGGGCGACGGCGGTACGCGCCAGCGCCTCGAGCTCACTGCCCTCGCCGCTCTTCTCCTCGATGAGCTCGGCATAGGCCTGGAAGAAGTCCGGGTTGTCGCTGAAGCGGACGATGCGCGCCCGCTGGCCGCCCTCGACCAGCACCTTGACGGTGCCGTCTGGCAGTTTCAGGAGCTGCAGGACCGTGCCGACCGTGCCGACCGTGAAGATGTCCGACGCAGACGGATCGTCCTGCGCGGCGTTCTTCTGCGTCACGAGCAGGATCTGCTTATCCTCCTTCATGACGTCTTCGAGGGCGCGTACCGACTTCTCCCGGCCCACGAACAGGGGGACGATCATGTGGGGGAAAACCACGATGTCGCGCAACGGAAGGACGGGATAAAGGGCACCGCGCGGAATTTCGAACATGATGCCTCGTCTTGGCTGGAGCCGTTCCCCGACACGCGGCGAAACGGCCGTTAAGGCGTAGCTGCCCGTGAACTAACGTGGCCTTTGTCGCGGCCCGTTCAAGGTCGGGGGAGGAAGCTCGCTTCCTCCCCCGCGCATGTCAGGGGCGGTGTGGGGCCCCTTGAAATGCCGTCTTAGGCAGGCGTTCCGGCCGCCGCGCCATCGGCGCGGCGCGTCTCGGAATGGATGTAGAGCGGCTGAGCCCGCCCGTCGACCACCTCGCGGTTGACGACGATCTCGTCGACCGATTCGAGGCCCGGCAAATCGTACATCGGGTCGAGCAGGATGCCTTCCATGATCGAGCGCAGGCCGCGCGCGCCGGTCTTGCGCAGGATCGCCTTCTTGGCGATGCCGCGGAGCGCGTCCTCACTGAAGGTGAGGCGCACGTCTTCCATCTCGAACAGGCGCTGGTACTGCTTGACCAGCGCGTTCTTGGGCTTGGTCAGGATGTCGATGAGCGCCTTCTCGTCCAGGTCCTCGAGGGTGGCTACGACCGGCAGGCGGCCGACGAACTCGGGGATGAGGCCGAACTTAAGCAGATCCTCGGGCTCGACGTCGCGCAGGATCTCGCCGGTCGTCCGCTCGTCCGGGCCCTTGACGTCGGCACCGAAGCCGATCGAGGTGCCCTGGCGGCGGTTGGCGATGATCTTTTCCAGGCCCGCAAACGCGCCGCCGCAGATGAACAGGATGTTCGTCGTGTCGACCTGCAGGAATTCCTGCTGCGGATGCTTGCGCCCGCCCTGGGGCGGCACGGAGGCGACGGTGCCCTCCATGATCTTCAGGAGCGCCTGCTGCACGCCCTCGCCCGACACGTCGCGCGTGATCGACGGGTTGTCAGACTTGCGGCTGATCTTGTCGACCTCGTCGATATAGACGATGCCGCGCTGCGCGCGCTCGACATTGTAGTCCGCCGCCTGCAGCAGCTTGAGGATGATGTTCTCGACATCCTCGCCGACATAGCCGGCCTCGGTCAGCGTCGTCGCGTCGGCCATGGTGAACGGCACGTCGATGATGCGCGCCAAGGTCTGCGCCAGGAGCGTCTTGCCGCAGCCCGTGGGGCCGACCAGCATGATGTTCGACTTGGCGAGCTCGACGTCGTTGTTCTTCGCGCCGTGGGCGAGCCGCTTGTAATGGTTATGGACCGCGACCGACAGCACGCGCTTCGCGTGATACTGGCCGATTACGTAATCGTCGAGCACGGCACAGATGTCTCTGGGCCCCGGCACGCCGTCGCGCGACTTCACCAGCGTGGTCTTGTGCTCCTCGCGGATGATGTCCATGCACAGCTCGACGCATTCATCGCAGATGAACACCGTCGGGCCGGCAATCAGCTTGCGGACCTCGTGCTGGCTCTTGCCGCAGAACGAGCAATAGAGCGTGTTCTTCGAATCGCCGCCGCTGGATTTGGTCATAGGCACTCCGTCAACCACCGGGAAATTCCACCCCGGTCTTCGGTCATGTTATCCATCAGCGCTTCGCCAGCACAAGCGCAAGCTGGCTCGCCCCTATTTGAGGGGCTTCTAGGCGCATGACGGGACGAACCGCCATCGGATCGTCCCGCCGATCCCATCAAACCGTAACATTGCGGACATCAACACCCCCTTAACAAGGGTGCGGGGTGCCTGCTCAACGGTTCTTGCTGTCCTCTTCCTTGGCCAACACCGGCCGCGCGGCCATGACGTCATCGATCAGACCGAAAACCTTCGACTCCTCCGGTGAGAGGAATTTGTCTCGCTCGACCGCCTCTTCAATGACGTCGAGCGACTGCCCGGTATGCTTCACGTAGATCTCGTTCAGGCGCCGGCGCAGCGACAGGATCTCGCGCGCCTGGATCTCGATGTCAGACGCCTGGCCCTGGGCGCCGCCCGACGGCTGGTGGATCATGATGCGGGAGTTCGGCAGCGCGAATCGCTTGCCCTTGGCGCCGGCGGCGAGCAGCAGCGATCCCATGGAGGCCGCCTGGCCGACGCAGATGGTGGCGATGTCCGGACGGACGTACTGCATCGTGTCGTAGATCGCGAGGCCGGCCGTGACGAGGCCGCCCGGCGAATTGATGTAGATCGAGATGTCCTTGGTCGGATTCTCGGCCTCGAGGAACAGGAGCTGCGCGCAGACGAGGCTGGCCACCGGGTCGCTGACCGGGCCTACCAGGAAAATGATCCGCTCCTTCAACAGGCGCGAATAGATGTCGTAGGCCCGCTCGCCGCGGTTGGTCTGTTCGACCACCATCGGCACCAGGCTGTTCATATACACTTCCAAAGCGTCGGCCATGATCACACAGGTTCCTTCAAACTACTCGACCCGTCCCAGGGTACGTCCCAGGGTGCCGAGCATGCCCCGGTGGGGTGCCGTCCGCAATCGCTGCGAACGGCACCCCAAGGGCGTTGGATCAGGCCTCGAACCTGCCGGACGAACGCCCGATCAGGCTTCAGCGGTTTCCTCTTCGTCATCGAGGCCGGCGAGCGCCACCAGTTCCTTCGGCGGCACCGCCTTGTCGGTGACCTGGGCAAGATCGACGATGAAATCGACGACCTTGTCCTCGTAGATCGGCGCGCGGAGCTGGCCCATCGCGTCGGGATTGTTGCGGTAGAAGTCCATCACGGCCTTCTCCTGCCCCGGGTAGTTGCGCGCCTGGGCCATCACGGCCCGGTTCACCTCGTCCTGGGTTACCTGGATGTTGTTCGTCCGACCCACTTCGGCAAGGACCAGGCCAAGCCGCACGCGCCGCTCGGCGATCTTGCGGTACTCGTCCTTGGTCTCCTCCTCGGGCTTGGCCTCTTCTTCCTTGTAAGTGCCGGCCGCCTTGGAGCGCTCGCGCTCGGCCTCGAACTGCTTCCAGATGCTGTCGAACTCGAGGTCGACCATGCCGGTCGGCACGGCGAAGTCGTGCTTGTCCGACAGGATGTCCAAGAGGTCGCGCTTCAGCTTCTGGCGGGCGACGCCGGCGTACTCGCGCTCCATCTGCTCGCGAACCGCCGTGCGCAGCGCTTCCAGGTTCTCGAGCCCGAGCGTGTCGGCGAGCTTCTCGTCGACCACGGCCGGCAGCTTGCGCTTCAGGCCCTTGACGTCGACCTCGAACACCGCGTCCTTGCCGGCGAGCGTCTCGACGCCGTAATCGGCCGGGAACGGCACCTTGACCGCGACATGGTCGCCAACCTTGGCGCCCACGAGCTGCTCTTCGAAGCCCGGGATGAAACGGCCGGAGCCCAGCTCCAGCGAGAAGTCGGTGCCGGCGCCGCCGTCGAACTTCTCACCGTCGATCGAGCCCACGAAGTCGATGACGGTCACGTCGCCGTTGGCGGCGGCGCTGCCGTCGGTCACATCCTCGGTCTCGCGATAGCGCTCGGCCAGGTTCGTCAGCGCCTCGTCCAGCTCCTCGTTCGGGATCTCGGGCTTCAGGCGCTCGAGCGCCACCGTCGAGAAATCCATGGTCTGGATCTCGGGCAGGATCTCGAGGCTCATGTCGTAGACGAGATCGGCACCCTTCTCGAACGAGGTGATCTCGATCTTCGGCTGCAGCGCCGGACGCAGGTTGCGTTCGGCCAGCGCCTGGCTCGAAGTCTCGTTCACCGTCTGCTCCAGCACCTCGCCCAGGAGGCTGTCGCCGTAGCGCTGCTTGACGACCGAGGTCGGCACCTTGCCCGGACGGAAGCCCGGCAGACGGACGGTCTTGGCGACCTCGGCGAGCCGCGCGTCAACGCGCTTTTCGATATCCTGGGAGGCGACGACGACCTTGAAGCCGCGCTTCAGGCCTTCGGTGCTGGTCTCGGTGATCTGCATGAAAAAGAAGCCTATGGGTCAGCAGGGCGGCACGTCCGATAACGGCGCGCCACCCCTGGCAAGGGTTGATCGTTCAATCGATGCTGGTGCGGGCGAAGGGACTTGAACCCCCACGACTTTCGTCGCTGGAACCTAAATCCAGTGCGTCTACCAATTCCGCCACGCCCGCGCCGGCCCGACGTCGGCCGGTTGACATAGCACAAGCTTTTTGGCCATCCCACGACAAATACGCAGGCGGCGACCGCTATTTCGCCGGATCAGGCGCCCGTCGGGCCCCGGTCAGGCAAGGCAGGCGCGCGCCACAGCGTCCAGAATCGCGTCCTCGTCAAGGCCATAGGCGCGATAGAGGTCCGGCAGATCGCCCGATTGGCCGAAATGATCGACACCCAGCGGCTCGACCCGCCGGCCGCCGGCGGCGCCGAGCCAGCTGAGCGCCGCCGGATGGGCGTCGATGACCGTGACGAGCCCCGCGTCGGGTGCTAGCGGCGCCAGCAGCCGTTCGATATGGCTCGGCCCCCGTCCTTCTTGACGATGCAGGAGCCAGTCCGCGTGCAGCCGGTCCGGCGACGTCACCGCCAGCAGGCCGGCGCCCGGGATATCCTCCAGGATCGCCTGATGCGCCCGGCGCGCCTCCTCCGCCACGGCGCCGCAATAGACGATAGCGAGCTCGGCGCCAGACGCCGGCTCGACCAGCCAATAGGCGCCGGCGACGATGCCGTCGCGCAAGGCCGGGGTCAGCGTCCGCGCCGGCTGCTCGATCTGCCGGGTCGAAAGCCGGAGATAGATCGACCCGCCCTCGCCCGCCGGCCGCTGCATATAGTCGAAGCCCCAGGCCATGAGCACGCCTAGCTCGTCGACATAGGCCGGCTCGAACGACGCGAGCCCGGCCTGGCCTATGCCGATGAGCGGCGTGTTGATCGACTGATGCGCGCCGCCCTCGGGCGCCAAGGTCAAGCCCGACGGCGTCGCCACGACCATGAAGCGCGAATCCTGGTAGCAGCCATAGTTGAGCGCGTCCAAGCCGCGATTGATGAACGGGTCGTAGAGCGTGCCGACCGGCAAGAGCCGCGCACCGAACAGTGGGGCCGTCAGCCCCAGCGCCGCCAGCATCAGGAACAGGTTGTGCTCGGCGATGCCCAGCTCCAGGTGCTGACCGCCGGGCGCCATGGCCCAGCGCTGGGCCGAGACGACCTTCTCGTCGCGGAACGTGTCGGCGATCTCGCGCCGGTGGAAGATGCCGCGCCGGTTGACCCAGCCGCCGAGATTGGTCGAGACCGTGACGTCGGGCGAGGTGGTGACGATCCGGTCGGCGAGCGGGCTCGTGGTGCCGGCAAGGTCGTTCAGGATCTTGCCGAAGCCTTCCTGGGTCGAGGCCTTGCTGCCGCCGACCGCCGGCACCGGCAGGTCGCCGATCGGCACGGCTGCCGCCCGGTACTGACGCTCGCCTGCAGCCGCGAACGGCACCTGGTCGAGGAACGCCTGGAGCTCGGCCTCGGGCAGCTTGGCGCCGGCGAACTTATCCCATTCGGCGCCGTCCGGGATGCCGAGCTTCGTCTTGAAGCCCGCCATCTGCTCCTTGTTCATGAGGCCGGCGTGGTTGTCCTTGTGGCCGGCGAACGGCAGGCCGTGGCCCTTGATCGTATAGGCGATGAAGCAGGTCGGCGTGTCGTCCTCGATGCCGTGGAACGCCTCCAGCACCGCTTCCATGTCATGGCCGGCAAGATTGGTCATGAGCGCATGGAGCTGGTCGTCGTCATGCTCGTCCAGGATGCGGCGGATGCCCGGATAGCGGTTCAAGTCGCGCTGAAGGTGCTCGCGCCAGCCGGCGCCGCCCTTGTAGACCAGCGCCGAATAGCGCGAGTTCGGACATTCGTCGATCCACTGGCGCAAATGCTCGCCGTCGGGCCGCGCGAAGGCGGCTTCGAGCCGCTTGCCGTATTTCAAGGTGACGACGCGCCAGCCCATCATCTCGAACAGGCTGTCGATGCGGTTGAACAGCCGGTCGTTGACGATCGAATCGAGGCTCTGGCGGTTGTAGTCGATAACCCACCAGAGGTTCCGGACATCGTGCTTCCAGCCCTCGAGCAGCGCCTCGAACACGTTGCCCTCGTCGAGTTCGGCATCGCCGACCAGCGCCACCATACGGCCCGGCGGCCGCTTGTCGGCCGAAAGCTCCTTGAGCTTGACGAAATCCTGGGCGATCGAGGCGAACAGCGTGATCGCAACGCCAAGGCCGACCGAGCCGGTCGAGAAATCGACGTCGTCCGTGTCCTTGGTGCGCGACGGATAGGATTGCGCCCCGCCGAACGCGCGGAAGCGCTCGAGCTTCTCGCGCGTCTGGTGGCCCAGGAGATATTGCAGCGCGTGGAACACCGGCGAGGCATGCGGCTTGACCGCGACCCGGTCTTCCGGCCGGAGCACGTCCAGGTAAAGCGCCGTCATCAGCGTGACGAGCGAGGCGGACGAGGCCTGGTGGCCGCCGACCTTGAGCCCGTCGCGGTTCGGCCGGACATGGTTCGCGTTGTGGATCGTCCAGGCCGAAAGCCACAGTACCCTCTCGGCCAGCGCTTCGAGGCGGCGGATCCGCTCGGGCGCAATGGTGGGCGGAGCGGGCGGCGGAACGATCGATAGCTTGGCCATGGACGGCGGTCTCTCCCGAGGGGCTTTGAGGGGCGGCAGGCATCCCTTTTTTGCTGTTCTCCCCCAACCGGCGCCGGAGAGCAAGCCGCGCGATGCTAGGCCCGTGACCGGCCGAGACGCCGCAGCGCGACGGGGATCCGGTCGGGCAGATCGGAGGCGATCAGCCCTGGACCGAACGTCGCGGCCGCGGCACCGTGGAGCCACACTCCGGCGGCGGCCGCCTCGAATGCGGGCATGCCCTGGGCGAGCAGCCCGACGATCAGGCCGGCAAGCACATCGCCGGTGCCGCCGGTCGCGAGCGTCGGCGGCGCGTTCGCATTGATCACCGCGCGCCCGTCGGGTGCGGCGACGACCGTGTCGCCGCCCTTCAGGACCAGGACGGCACCGCTCTCGGCTGCAGCGGCACGGGCCTGGGTCAGCTTGTCGCCCGACGTCTTGAACAGGCGCGCGAATTCGCCGGCATGCGGCGTCAACACGGTCGGCGCGCGGATCGCGGCGAAGAGCTCGGCCGGCGCGTCGGCAAAGGCGGTAAGCGCATCGGCGTCGAGCACGCACGGCCGCTCGGCCGCGAGCAGGCGCAGCGCCATGACCCGCGTGGTCCCCCCGGCGCCCGCCCCCGGGCCGAGCAGCAGGCCGGTGAAGCGGCGATCGGCGAGCAGCGCGTCCAGCGCATGCGCATCGGCGAGCGGCCGGACGATCTGGCTTTCGAACGCCGCCGCATAGGTCCCGTGCCCGGCTGGCGGCACTGCGACCGTGACCAGGCCGGCACCGGCCCGCGCGGCGGCCCGGGCGGCGAGTCGCCCTGCCCCACTCATCGGCCACCCGCCCAGGACCAGCGCGTGGCCGCGCATATATTTATGTGTGCCGCTCGCAAGACGCGGCAGGGCGACGCGCCAGGACGCCGGATCGTTCGCCCAGGTCTTGACCCCGAGCGCGTCGAGGGCCGCCGGGTCGAGGCCGATGTCGGCCAGCACGGTCTCGCCGCACAGGTCGCGGCCTGGCTGCAACAGATGACCGGGCTTGAGCCAGCCGAACGTCACGGTGAGATCGGCCGCGACCGCGCCCGATGCCAGGCCGGTGGCACCATCGAGGCCGCTCGGCACGTCGACCGCCACAACGGCCAAGCGCCGGCGGCCGACCTCGGCCAGGAGACCGGCCACCGGCGCATCAAGCGGCCGGCTGAGCCCCGCGCCGAAGAGCGCGTCGACGACCAGGCCGGCGCCGTCCAGCGCGGCCGGACCGAGCGGCTCGACTGGCTGGAGCCATAGGGCCGCATGATGGGCGGCGTCGCCACGGAGTGCTGCGCGCTCGCCCAGCAAGGCCAGCCGGACCGGCCAGCCCTCGGCCGCGAGCCGCCGTGCCACGACGAAGCCGTCGCCGCCGTTGTTGCCGGGGCCGCACAGCACCGCGACGGGCCGGCGCGTCCAGCGCCGCCCGATTTCGGCCGCGACCGCGGCGCCGGCCCGTTCCATGAGGAGCGCGCCGGCCGTGCCGCCGGCGATGGTGCGGCGATCGACCTCGCCCATCTCGGCCGGGGTCAGGAGGGCGGTCGCGAGCGCCATCGTGGGTCAGCCTTCGGGGTCAGCGCGGCAGGCTGCGCAGCTGCGCCAGCGCCGCGTCGCGCAGCAGCGCCACGTCGGCGCCCGAGCAGATGAAGCGATGGCCGCGCCGATGGAGCTCGACCGGGTCGGCGCCCGGATACGGCAGGCAGCCCAGGACCTTCCCGGCCGACTTCACGCCGGCCTCGATCGCGGCCACGGCCTTGACGTAGTCCGGATGGTCGAACTGGCCCAGCACGCCCAGATCGCCCGAGAGGTCGTTCGGGCCGATGAACACCACGTCGACGCCGTCGACCGCGGCGATCTCCGCCGCGCGCGACGCCCCGGCGAGCGTCTCGATCTGCACCGCGATCAAGAGCTCGTCGGCCGCCCGGGCGATATATTCCGCCGTCACCAGGCCGAAGTTCGCCGCGCGCAGGATCGGCGCCGCGAAGCCGCGTTTGCCGCCGTTCGGATAGCGGCAGGACTCGACCGCAGCCGCAGCTTCGAGCGCGCTCGTGACGTTCGGCACCATCACACCCTCGACGCCGATGTCGAGCGCGCGCTTGAACTGGGTCGGCTCGTTGACGGCGACGCGCAGCATGGCCATGGCCGGCGTCGCCTGCACCGCCTGGACCTGCGCCAGATGCGTCATCACGTCGCCCGGCCCGTGCTCGCCGTCGATCAAGACGAAATCATAGCCGACGAGCCCCAAAAGCTCGGCGACCAGCGGGCTCGCGAAGCCATGGAACAGGCCGTAGACCGCCTCGCCGGCCTTGAGCCGCGCCTTCACGCCGTTGGGTCGCCACATGCTCGTCTCCTCGGGATTCATTTCCGTTTAGCAAGGCAGCCACTCTAACGCCGCTTGGAACGATTGCCGAGCGATGACGGTTTGCGCTCATTATCGAAAATTTGCGGCAATAAGCCTCGACATCTGCAAGAAAATAAATAAACCTAGAGGTGTCCGAACGAGGACCGCGCTGCTCAGATCGATGCCTCGAAGAACCTTCTTCTTCGCCTCATCCCTGACCGGAATCGCTGTCCCGTGAACCGACCGCTCTCCCTGCTGCTCGACGTGATCCGCTTTGTCGCGGCGTTGCTCGTCTTCTTTCATCACGCCGCCTTCGGCAAGTTCGGCTCCGGCCTGCCCTATCGCTTGGTCCTGACCGAGCGGGAGCCGGTCATCGTGTTCTTCGTGCTGTCCGGCTTCGTCATCGCCTACAGCGCCGAGACGAAGGATCGGACCCCCGGCGCCTACGCGCTCAATCGCCTGGCGCGACTCTATTCCGTCGTGCTGCCGGCGCTCGTCGCGACGGTGCTGCTCGACGCGGCCGGCAGCTGGCTGGCGCCGGCCCTCTATGCCGACCATTGGACCGATCCTGCGACGCTTGCCAACATCGGCCGGCCGATCGGCCTGCAGCTCGCGGCGAGCGGGCTGTTCCTGAACGAGATCTGGTGGTGGGACGTCTGGCCCGGGGTCAACAGCCCGCTCTGGTCGCTGGGATACGAGGCGGTCTATTACCTGTTGTTCGCGCTCGTCGTGTGGGGCGGACGCTATCGCTGGCTCTGGGCCGGCCTCGCTGCACTCGCCGCCGGCCCCAAGATCCTGCTGCTGATGCCGCTCTGGGTGCTGGGCGTGGCAATATATTACCTGGTGCAAGCCGAACGGGTCGGCCGCTTCGTGGGCACCCTGCTGGTCGTGGGCTCGGTCGCGGCCTATGTCCTGTTCCTCAGCCTCGGCATCAAGACGGCGCTCGATCGGGCGGTCGTCGACCTCTTCGGCGACCAGACCGTGGCGCTCTTGAGCAATTCCCAGGGCTTCCTCGCCAATTACGTGACCGGCATCCTGTTTTCAGCGCTGCTCGTCGGCCTGGCTGCGATCGCCCAGGATCTGGCAGCCCCGCTCTACCGCCTGCAGAAGCCGATCCGCTATCTGGCCGGCCTCACCTTCGCGCTCTATCTCTTCCACTATCCGCTGGTCTATTTCCTGCGCGCGGTGGCACTGGCCGGCCATCTCGACCGGCTGAGCCCGCTCGTCGTGACCGGCGGCACGCTCGCGGCCGTGGCGCTCCTCGCCCCCGTGACCGAGGCGCAGAAGGGCAATTTCCGCCGCCTGATCGCGCGCATCGCGCTGCGCAAGCCCCGGCCAGCGCTCTGACCTGACAGGCCGGGCGAGCGGGACGGCCGGACGCGCACCGGCCGCGGGGGCGGTGACGGCGTCAGTCAGGTTCGTTCAAATGGAAGATTTTGGGGCGAGTGACCGGATTCGAACCGGCGACATCCAGAATCACAATCTGGCGCTCTAACCAACTGAGCTACACCCGCCGCACTTGGAGGCCGTTTTCTAGTCCAGCCCCGGCGCACCCGTCAAGCCGATGGCGCGAATGAATACGCATGGGTGGCGCGCGACGGAGGCACAGAGGGTCGGATCGCCCCGTTGCGAAGCCGCCCTCGGGCCTATAGCGTGACGGCCGGACAGAAACGGCGGGAGGGTGCCCATGGGCGAAACAGGTCTCAAGGTCGCAGCAGGCATGGGGCGGCTCGGCACCGAGACCGCCTTCGAGGTCTTGGCGCGGGCGAAGGCGCTCGAGGCCCAGGGCCGCTCGATCATCAATCTCGGCATCGGCCAGCCCGACTTCTCGACGCCGGGCCATATCGTCGAGGCGGCGGTCAAGGCGCTCGCCGACGGCCATCACGGCTATACGCCGGCCCAGGGCATTCCCGAGCTGCGCCGCGCCATCTCGATCGACCTCCACCGCCGCCACGGCGTCACCGTCGATCCGGTCCAGGTGCTGGTGGTACCGGGCGGCAAGGTCACGATGTTCTTCGCGATCTCGATGTTCGGCGAGCCGGGTGCGGAGATCATCTATCCCAATCCTGGCTTCCCGATCTACGAGAGCGTCATCCGCTACACCGGCGCCACCGCGGTGCCGCTGCCGCTCAGGGAGGCGACGGGCTTTGCGCTGACGGCCGAGGACGTGCTCGCGCGCATCACGCCGCGCACGCGTCTGCTGATCCTGAACAGCCCGGCCAACCCGACCGGCGGCGTCGTGCCCAGGGCCGAGATCGACAAGCTGGTCGCGGGCCTCGCCCACCATCCGCACGTCGCCGTCATGAGCGACGAGATCTATGGCGAGATGCTTTATGACGGCGCCGAGCATGTGAGCCTGCTCACATATCCGGAACTCGCCGACCGGCTGATCCTGCTCGACGGCTTCAGCAAGACCTATGCGATGACCGGCTGGCGCCTGGGCTACGGCGTCTGGCCGAAGGCACTGCTGCCCCTGGCCGAGCGCCTAGCCGTCAACAGCCATTCCTGCGTCAATGCGGCCGCGCAATGGGCCGGCATCGCGGCACTCGAGGGCCCGCGCGCGCCGGCCCGGCAGATGGTCGATGCCTTTGCCGAGCGGCGCGGCCGCATCGTGGCGGCGCTCAACCGGCTGCCCGGCGTCAGTTGCGTCACGCCGGGCGGCGCGTTCTACGTCTTTCCCAACATCACCGGCACCGGCATGGACAGCCGGACGCTGCAGGCCCGGCTCCTCGACGAGGCCGGGATCGCGACCATCGCCGGCACCAGCTTCGGCGCCGAGGGCGAAGGCTACCTGCGCTTGAGCTACGCGGCTTCGCTGGAGGCGATCGACGAGGCGATGGGACGATTTGGCGAATTTCTCGCGCGGAACACGCGCTAGCCGGCAAAACTGGCACGGGGCATGCTTCAGACGCCGGTGATGCAGCCCCCAACCTTCAAGGCGCACGAGGAGTAACGATGAAAAAGGTCGAAGCCGTCATCAAGCCGTTCAAGCTCGACGAAGTGAAGGAAGCGCTGCACGAGGTGGGGATCAAGGGGATCACGGTCACCGAGGCCAAGGGCTTCGGGCGCCAGAAAGGTCACACGGAGCTCTACCGCGGCGCGGAATATGTCGTCGATTTCCTGCCGAAGGTGAAGATCGAGGTCATCATGGAGGATGGGCTGGTCGAACGGGCCGTCGAGGCGATCCAGCAGGCCGCCCATACGGGGCGGATCGGCGATGGCAAGATCTTCGTGAGCCCGGTCGACGAGGTCATCCGCATCCGCACGGGCGAACGGGGTAACGACGCCATCTAACCAAAAAAGCGGCATTCCGCACAAAAATTAGGCAGAATGCCCACTCCAACTTACCCGCCGGCACCGGTCGCGCGGACAGGCCGAAGGTCTGCGCCCCGATGCCGCCGGGCTCGCATTCAAAGTCTGCTATCAAGGAAGGAACCTGCAGATGTCCGACGTCGAAAAAGTCCTCGAGCTGATCAAGGAGAACGAGGTCAAATACGTTGACTTTCGTTTCACCGATCCGCGCGGCAAGTGGCAGCATCTGGCCCATCACGTTCGCACGGTCGACGCCGATCTGCTGACCAATGGCGTGATGTTCGACGGCTCTTCGATCGAGGGCTGGAAGGCGATCAACGAGTCCGACATGCTGCTGATGCCGGATCTGTCGACTGCCGTCATGGACCCGTTCGCGGCGCAGACCCAGCTCATCATCGTCTGCGACGTGCTCGAGCCCGGCACCGGCCAGTCCTACAGCCGCGACCCGCGCTCGACCGCGAAGCGCGCCATCGCCTATCTCGGCTCGACCGGCATCGGTGACACCGCCTATTTCGGCCCCGAGGCCGAGTTCTTCGTGTTCGACGACGTGCGCTACAAGGTCGGCATGAACGGTGCCGGCTACGAGATCGACAGCGACGAAGGCCCGTACAACAGCTTCACCAAGTATCCGGACGGCAACACCGGCCATCGCCCGGGCATCAAGGGCGGCTACTTCCCGGTGAACCCGGTCGACAGTGCCGTCGACCTGCGCGCCGAGATGCTGACCGTCATGGAGGACATGGGCCTCAAGGTCGAAAAGCATCACCACGAGGTGGCGCCCAGCCAGCACGAGCTCGGCTGCGAGTTCGACACGCTGCTGAAGTGCGCCGACGGCATGCAGATCTACAAGTATGTCGTGCACAACGTCGCGCATCAGTATGGCAAGACGGCGACCTTCATGCCGAAGCCGATCAAGGGCGACAACGGCTCGGGCATGCACGTCCATCAGTCGATCTGGAAGGAAGGCAAGCCGACCTTCGCGGGCTCGGGCTATGCTGATCTCTCGGACACGGCGCTCTACTACATCGGCGGCATCATCCGCCATGCCAAGGCGCTGAACGCCTTCACCAACCCGCTGACGAACAGCTACAAGCGCCTCATCCCCGGCTTCGAAGCGCCGGTGCTGCTCGCCTATTCGTCGCGCAACCGCTCGGCCTCCTGCCGCATCCCCTACGTGTCGAGCCCGAAGGGCAAGCGCGTCGAGGTGCGTTTCCCGGATCCGGGTGCGAACCCCTACCTGGCCTATTCGGCCATGCTGATGGCTGGCCTCGACGGCATCCAGAACAAGATCCATCCGGGCGAGGCGATGGACAAGAACCTCTACGACCTGCCGCCGGAGGAGCTCAAGAACGTGCCGACCGTCTGCGGCTCGCTGCGCGAAGCGCTCGAGAACCTCAAGGCCGACCACGAGTTCCTGCTCAAGGGCGACGTGTTCACCAAGGACCAGATCGACGCCTACATCGAGCTCAAGTACCACGAGGTGCACGCGTTCGAGCACACGCCGCACCCGATCGAGTTCCAGATGTACTACTCGGTCTAATCGGAGCCCGCAGAGACACAGGCCTGGAAACCCCGGTTCGAAACCAAAGCGTAGCAGGTCTGTGTAGCAACCAAGAGGCCCCCATCGGGAAACCGGTGGGGGCTTACTTGTTTCTCAGATTTGACGCGCTCCTTGGCTTTCCCCGGCAATAGCCATTGGCGATGCGCATGGGCGAGATGCGGATCTGCTGATAGCATTGTCGCAACTCAGCCCTCGAAGGACTGGTGCAACGCGATCCTCCGCTCTTTGGGTCCGACGACAGAACACACCTGCGTCACCGACGCGAGCTTTGATGGAGGGACAGCCATGGACCGCGCGACAATCATCGAGCGTTATGATCGGGCGAGTGCTGCGGACGACTTCGAAGCGATGCGCAACTTTCGCCATCCAGAGTGGCAGATGACCTGGCCACAATCGGGTGAAACCGTGATCGGCCACGAAAACTACGTCGCGATGCGCACGAACCGTCCTGAGGGCGGCGGCCCGCGCGTTGAGCCGATCGGCCACGGCGGCTCCGGCGACGTATGGTGGTCCGAGGGGATCATCCACTACGGCGACGGCTCGCGCTGGCTCGGCGTCTGGATTTATGAGTTCGCCGACGACCTGATCCGCCGTGAGCGTGTCTATTTCGGCCAGCCCTTCGCACCACCCGCTTGGCGCGCCCGCTGGGTCGCGCGGGGCAATCCCGCCATCGCCTAACGCCTGCCGGCGGCGGAACTCGGGATTGCTCGCCGTTCCCACGCTCGGGCCTTGGTCGCGTTCTTCTGTGGTCCCCCGAGCCTGCGCACGCTAATCTTGCTCGTCGCGTCCGAGTCTTGGCATTGACCGACGCGAGAGGCTTGGCTTCGGGACCGATGTCAAAAGCGGCATCGGAGAGGAGCGGCCGATGGAACGCCGAGTCGTCACCGCGTTCTTCATCGATGTGGTGGGTTCCACCGCACTCACGGTGCAACTCGGCCCCGAGCGGTTCAAGCGCGCGCTCGATCAGGCTTTCCTCGAGTTGCGTACGATCATCGACGGCGAACAGGGCACCGTTGCGAATACCATCGGCGACGCCATCTTTGCGCTGTTCGGGACGCCCGCAGCCCACTCGGACGATCCGCAACGCGCCCTGCGCGCGGCACAGGCGTGTATTCGGTGGGCCGAGATGCGCGGCGGAGCGCCCGTCCCCCTTGCGGTTCGGATCGGCCTGGAGACGGGCGAGGTGATCGTGGATCTCACGGCCGAGCGCGAGGGCCAGCAGACGAGCATCGGCACCTGCGTGAACCTGGCGGCGCGTCTCCAGCAGCTTGCCGCGCCCGGGCAAGTTCTTGTCGGTCCCACTTGTCACCAGGTCGCCGCGGAGCTGGCGGCCTTCGCCCCCCTAGGCGAAGTCGAGCTCAAGGGGCTGGGGCGGCAGGCCGTCTGGCGTCTGGTCGCGATCGGCGAACCGGCGGGCCGCGCCCTTCCGCCATTGATCGGCCGAACTTCCGAGCTGGCCCGGCTCAAAGCCGCCTACCGGCGCGTCCGATCGGGGCGAAGCATCCTGGCCATCGTCTCCGGGCCACCGGGCCAGGGCAAGACACGGCTGGTCGAGGAATTCTTGGCGGCGATCGGCGCCAAGGCCAGAATTCTCCAGGCGCGGTGTCGCCCTGTCGCGGAGCGGGCTGCGCGCAATCCGTTGCGCGAGCTGCTGGCGTCGGACGGCGCCGGCGGATCGGCCGAGGCGCTCGCCGCTCGTCTGGCAGACTTGTTTTCGGATCCGCTCGAGCGCGATCGCGTGTCTGCCGCGCTCGCGCATAGCGCCGGCATGATCGTCAGCCACGAACTGGCGACGCTTCCCGCCGACCAGCGGCAAGACGAGGTCGAGAATGGATGGCGCCGATACCTCGCGGCCCTGACCCGGGACCGGCCACTTGTCGTGTGGGTCGACGACGCCCACTGGGGTGAGCCGGAAATCGTCCGCATGCTCGAGCGAATCACGCTCGGAGCGAGCCTGCCGCTCCTGGTCATCGCGACCGCGCGGCCCGCATTTGCGGCCCAAGCGCGGTTACGCGCGGGCGTCAATCGCCTGTTCGTCAGCCTGGATGCCCTCGAGGCGAGCGATGCCTGGGCCCTCGCCCGCCATGCGGGAAGTATCGACCCGGCGGGGATCGAGCGCGCCGAAGGCAACCCGCTCTTCATCATCGAGCTTTCGCGTGCGCGCAGCATGAGCGCGACGCCAGAGGTGCCGATCACCCTCAAGGGGATCATCGGGGCGCGCCTCGACGAGCTCTCTCGCCAGGATCGCGCGCTCCTGCAGTGCGTTGCCGTCGTCGGCGAGACGTTTACGGCGAGTGACGCCGCGCTGCTCTCCGGACGCGAGCCGGCCGACGTGGCGAGCGCCCTCGATCGGCTGGTCGCGATCGCTTACCTGCGCCCGGTCCAGGGTGGGCTGCGCTTTCACCATGCGCTCGTCCACGACGTGGCGTACGGTCGCCTCGCGACCGCCGAGAGGCTGCAGCTCCATGCGCACTACGCTCGGTACGGCGTGCCGGCGGACGATGCCGAAACGCTCGCGCATCACCTCTGGGAGGCCGTAGGGGGCGAGGATGCCGAGTGGGTGTGGGAGGGCAGCGAGGAACTGTCCCGAGTGCGAAGCCATGCGCGCGAGGCGCATCTTGCTGCGTCTCGCCGGTACGCCGACCGCTTTGCCTATGAGCGCGCGATCGAGGCCTGCCGCCGGGCAGCGCTGTTCGCGATCGATCCCGAAGATGTCGGACAGGTCGAGCAGACGATCGGCGACGTGTTTGCGGCCAAGGGTGACGCCGACCAGGCCTGGGCGCATTTCATGCGAGCCCGGCAGTGCTACCTCGAGGCGGGGCATCAGCCGCCGGCCGACCTCTATGCAAGCTTCCTGGAGCTGCCCGTCTATAACTCGGGCATGTTCCTTCGGCCACCGGATGAAGCTCTGGTCGAAGCGCTGCTTCGCGAAGGTGAAGGCGTGGCCCGCGGCGCCGGCGACGCCGCGTCGATGGCCCGGCTGCTCGCATTGCGCGCTTATCAGTCTTTCGATGTGGTGCAGCTGACGGAGGCGTTGCGCGTCTCCGAGACAGTCGTCGACCCGACCGCGCTCGGGTCCATTCTCGGGCATGCGGGAACTCTTCAGAACCGGGTCGGCGACTTCGCAGCCGCGCGGCAGAGCTACGAGCGGCTCGACGCGCTGGCCCCGTTAGGCGCCGCGACGGACCGGCAGCACGAGTTTCGCGCGATCCTCGCGCTCAATATCGGGCGCCTCGAAGAGGCCGAGGGCCTGGCCGCTCAATTCCTGGCAAGCAGCGCGTCGCGCGGCCCGCACCTGCGAACCCATGCCTATCGAGAGCAGTGCCACGTCCTGCTTGCGCAAGGCTACTGGCGCGGCCTGCGTGAACTCGCGGCCGATACAGAACGGCTCGTGTCGGAGCATCCGGAGACGGCCTTCTGCTACGCCGTAACCACCGCCCTCGCCTTCGCCGCGGTCGCCAGTGCTATCGAAGGCGAGGATATGGAGGCCCGGGCGCTTCTGTCGCGCGCGGAGGCGCCGCTCCAGGCGGAGCCGTTTGAGCGCGAGAGCGTGCTGCTGCTGGCCAATGGCGCGCTCGGGCTATCGGACAAGGTGGACGAGCTTCGCGGGATGACCCGCCAACGCAATGCGACGCCGCTCTGGTACTTCGACCGGATGGACGCGGTCGTCCTCACGATGCTCGAGCGCTGGGACGAGGTGGACGAGGTGTTGCCGCGCCTCGAGCGTGTCGCCGCGCAGGGCAATAGCCGCTATGTCGCGGCCCTGGTGGCCGGGGTCCGAGAGGAGATGACGGCGGCGCGGGGTGGTGCCGCCGCCACCCATCGCATGCTCCGGGAGCTCGGCTACAGGGGCTGGAGCCGGCTGCTCGCGTACCGACCGGCCGCGGGGGATGGCGGACGGGCCGCGTAAACGCCTTGTCGGGCGGCGGGCCGTTTCCGCCCCGAATTTGATGAAATGGACATGATGGAGCTTGTTGACCGGCGCCAAGGTCAGGCCATCGCGGATGCCTTGGGCGTCCAGCTCCACGGCAGCAATTCGTCGAGCCGGTGAGCGGGATGGGTGGCGATCCTGGCGCGCTCGATCGCCAGCGCCGATCGTCGTGGCGCCAAGCATGCAGACGACGACGGTCGAGCGTTCCACGACGGTGACGCCGCTCAAAAGAAAGACCCCCGCCGGCAATCCGGCGGGGGCTAGTTTGTCTTGGGGGATGCCGCGCTTCAGAGGGGACCCGCGCGCGACCAGCGGGTGTTCGAATAGGTCAGTGTGTCGTAGCCACAGGCTTGCGGGCGGCGGGGGCGCCGTGTACGAAACGGTCGCGCACCTCGTCGATCAGGCTGCGCAGATCCGCCTCCTTGACGGCGTCGCGCGCCATCAGTGCCCGAATCATCGGGTCGGCGATCAGGTCGTTGAGATTCAGCTCTTCGCACTGGCACCGCATGATGAACGCTCCCCTTATCCAGGCCCCGGCTCTGTCGTCCCATCGACCGCCCGGCGGGCTTTCAACGAGGATCAGAGTGCCGGTGCTCCGCGGCGAGTAGTTGGCGGATATGAGGCGTTTTGAAGGCACCTCGTATCATTGTGCGTGTCGACCGTTTCAATCACCACAACCACTATAGACCTGAAACAGAGCGACGTCTTGTGACGATCGCCACAGCCGCCGCATTTGCCCTGGAATCGCCACATCCGTGACAATTATGGGGTATTTCCGCCCCATGCCGGAACATTGCCACAATTTTGGTCGTTGATGCGCCTGTGAAATTCACGAACCCTGAGCAATCGGGCCCGGGGATCAAGGAATAAACAGGTGAAATCAGAACATATTCGATATCTCTTCGCGGCCGGCTTGATCGGCTTCTCGCCTGTATTCGCAGCGCATGCGGCCGAGACTTCAAAGACATCGACAACACCTCACGCAGTCATCGGCAAGGCGTCCTATTACGGGCATCACTTCGTCGGCAAGAAGACGGCAAGCGGCGAGCGGATGAACCCCGATCGCCTGACCGCGGCCTCGAAGACGCTGCCGCTCGGCACCCGCGTGCAGGTGACCAACCTCGAAAACGGCCGGACGGTCCATGTCACGATCAACGATCGCGGCCCCTACATCCGCGGCCGCGTGATCGATCTCACGCCGCGCGCCGCAGATGCGCTCGCCATGCGCCACCAGGGCTTGGCCAGGGTCGAGGTCCGGCCGGAGCCGACGCCGACCCCGATCCAGGAAGCCGACGCGGCCGCGCCGACGCCGATCCCGCCGAACGCGGACTAAACGCCCAAACTTAGGCGTCGACTGGAACTTGGGCGTCGATTGGAACTTGGGCGTCGACTGGCCGCGGACGGCGGTTGCCGTCGATCGCGACATAGGTGAACACGCCTTCGGTCACCTTCATCATGCCCGGCACGCCGAGCCGGGAAACCCAGGTTTCGATCCTGACGGTCAGTGAAGTCCGCCCGACACGCGTGACCTCGGCATAGCAGCGCACCCGGTCGCCGACCAGGACCGCGCGATGAAACTTTATCGCCTCGATCGCGATGGTGGCGACGCGCCCTTGGGCGCGCTCCGTCGCGGGGATGCTGCCCGCCAGGTCCATCTGCGAGAGCAGCCAGCCGCCGAAGATATCGCCCGCCGGATTCGCGTCACCCGGCATCGCGATGGTGCTGAGCGCCGCCTCGCCGACCGGCAGCGTCTCGGGGATGGAATCGTTATGATTCATGGAGATACTCCGGCTTCGGTCCGTGGCATCGGGGGCGGCTTGCCTTGAGGCCGAACGCCCCTATAGTGCGGAGCATGGTGGATCTCTTCGACACGAGCGCACGCAAGTCCGACGGCTACTCTGCCAAGGATATCGAGGTTCTGGAAGGCCTGGAGCCGGTCCGGCGGCGGCCGGGCATGTACATTGGCGGCACCGATGCGCGGGCGTTGCATCACCTGGCCGCCGAAGTGCTCGACAACGCCATGGACGAGGCCGTAGCCGGCTATGCAAGCCGCATCGAGATCGAGCTCGCGGCCGACCTGTCGCTGACCATCCGCGACAACGGCCGCGGCATTCCGGTCGACCCGCATCCGCGCTTTCCCGACAAGTCGGCGCTCGAAGTCATCCTCACCATGCTGCATTCGGGCGGCAAGTTCGGCGGCGACGCCTACAAGACCTCGGGCGGCCTGCACGGCGTCGGCGTCTCGGTCGTGAACGCGCTCTCCGATCGGCTGGTGGTCGAGATCGCGCGCGACAAGCAGCTCTATCGCCAGGAATATTCCCGCGGCCACGCACAGGCGCCGATCGCCAATATGGGCGCGGTCGCGAACCGGCGCGGCACCACGGTGACATTCCATCCGGACGCCGAGATCTTCGGCGCCGGCAATCATCTGAACCCGGCGACGCTCTATCGCATGTGCCGGTCCAAGGCGTATCTGTTCAAGGGCGTCGAGCTGCGCTGGAACTGCGCCGAGGGCATTCCGCGGCCCGAGGGCATTCCCGAGAAGGAAGTGCTGCATTTCCCGGGCGGGCTCGCCGACTATCTGGGCTCGACCCTGACCGAGCGCGCGACCGTGACGGCGCAGCCGTTCGTGGGCGAGGTCGAACTCGGCGACCATGCCCGGGTCGAATGGGCGATCGCCTGGCCCGAGGATGGCGACGGCTTCGCCTCCTATTATTGCAACACGATCCCGACGCCGGACGGCGGCACCCACGAGCTGGGCTTGCGCGCCGCCCTCACCCGCTCGCTCCGCGCCTATGGCGAGCTGGTCGGCAACCGGCGCGCCGGCATCGTCGCGGCCGAAGACGTGGTCGGCGGGGCTGCGATCATGCTGTCGCTCTTCATGCGCGACCCGCAGTTCCAGGGCCAAACCAAGGATCGCCTGGTCTCGCCCGAGGGGCAGAAGCTGGTCGAGCAGGCGGTCAAGGACCGGTTCGACCATTGGCTGTCCGACGATTCGGCCTCGGCCAAGCTGCTGCTCGAGGCGCTCGTCGACAAGGCCGAGGAGCGGCAGCGGCGCAAGCAGCAGAAGGAGATGGCGCGCAAGAGTGCCACGCGCAAGCTGCGCCTGCCCGGCAAGCTCGCCGACTGCACGCGCGACAGCTCGATCGGCACCGAGATCTTCCTGGTCGAGGGCGACAGCGCCGGTGGCTCGGCCAAGCAGGCGCGCCAGCGCGACACCCAGGCGATCCTGCCATTGCGCGGCAAGATCCTGAATGTGGCGAGCGCCACCGCCGACAAGCTCAAGGCGAACCAGGAACTTTCCGACCTGGTGCTGGCCTTGGGCTGCGGCACCGGCAAACACTACCTGGAAGACAAGCTGCGCTACGAGCGGGTCATCATCATGACCGACGCCGACGTGGACGGCGCCCATATCGCCTCGCTGTTGATGACCTTCTTCTATCGCGAGATGCCCGGCCTGATCGAGAACGGCCACCTCTACCTCGCCCAGCCGCCGCTCTATCGCCTGACCGCCGGCGACGTGCGCATCTACGCGCGCGACGACGCGCATAAGGACGAGCTGCTCGAGACGACGTTCAAGAACAAGAAGACCGAGATCAGCCGCTTCAAGGGCCTGGGCGAAATGCCGCCGGCCGATCTCAAGGTTACGACCATGGATGCGGCAAGCCGCACCCTGCTGCGTGTCAGCCAGCAGGATCTGCGCACTCCCGATCTGGTCGAAAGCCTGATGGGCCGCAAGCCGGAGTTGCGGTATAATTTCATCCAGCAGAATGCCCAATTCGCCCACGACCTGGATATTTGAGCGAACCGGCCATGGCTTCACGCACGCCGATCTTCATTCTTGACGTCGGCGGCGTGCTGTTGCGGCACGACAACGAAATCCTCTACGACCGGCTGGCCGCACGCTGCGCCGATCCGTTCGCGGCGCGGTCCCAGTTGGCCGCCTCCGTCCATGACCAGGTCATCGGCAGCGGCCACATGAGCGTCGCCGACCTCCACGGCACGCTTGTTGCCGAATATGGGCTCGCCGCGACCTACGATGCCTTCCTCGTGCTCTGGAGCAGCCATTTCAGCGCCATGCCCGAGATGGAGCCGGTCATGCGTGCGCTCACCGCGCGCCATCGGGTCGTGCTGTTCTCCAACACGAACGCGGCGCACTGGGCCCATGTGACGGCCTATTATCCCATCCTGTCCTATGCGCGCTGCGCCTATCTCTCGTTCGAGCTCGGTCTGGTCAAACCGGATCCGACGGCCTATCGGCGCGTGCTGACGCTCGAACAATGCGCGGCGGAAGACGTCGTCTTTGTCGACGACCGCGCCGAGAATGTCGCGGCCGCCACGGCGCTCGGCATGGACGGCATCGTCTTCACCGACGCCATGACCTTCGGTGCCGCCCTCGCCGACCGCGGGATCCGGCTGGATTCCTGATCGGCGAGAGCGGCGGCCTGATCAGGGCTTCTTCGGCTTTTCCTTCTCGTTGTTCTCGGCAGCCAGCACGAAGGCATGGGCGTCGGCCACGTCCTTGATCGCGCGCGCCCGCCAGCCGAGCGCCTTCTTGTCGTCCTCGTCGGCGTTGAGGTCGCGCGTGACCCCCTCGACCAGCGACTGGATCTCGTGCAGCCGGTCGCGGTGCGAGACGTTGGCGTCGATCGGCACGTGATCGTCCGGCGATTTGCCGTCGTCGATCGAGGCGTGCTTGATCTCGGCCATCGCCTGGTCGATGTCGTTGACCGCCGTCAGCTCGAACTTATGCGCCGGCGTGTCGTCCGGCACCATGAGCAGAGCCCGCGCCAGACGGAGGTCGACCAGCGCCTGGGAATAGTGCGGATGCGCACTCGCCGCGGCGGGCGGCGGCGTCTGCGCCAGACCGACCGTTGCAAATGTCAGGCCCGAGGCCGCAACGGCTGCCAAGATTGAAGTGTGACGCAGCATGGAACGAAGGCTCCTCGTAGGATGATGGTACCGGTGCAGCATGGAACGAACCGCACCTACTAAGGCGTGACTTCCGTGAGTCCAGATGACCGGTATCATGAAATTTGCGTTTCAATCGACCGCATCCGTCCTAGACTTATGCGTTTCAGACGAGTGAGGCCGCGCGTCGTTGGATACGACCCTGACATTCATCGACTTGGCCGGATCGATCGCCCTGCTCCTTTGGGGCGTGCACATGGTCCAGACCGGCATTCAACGGGCATTCGGGCCGGATCTGCGGCGGCTGCTGGCCGCCGCGCTCGGCAATAGGCTGAAGGCGTTCGCCGCCGGGCTTGGCGTCACCGCCGTCCTGCAGAGCAGCACGGCAACCGGCCTCATGATCTCGTCATTCGCGGCCGCCGGCTTCATCGATTTGGCGTCCGGTCTCGCCGTCATGCTGGGGGCTAACGTCGGCACAACCCTGATCGTTCAACTCCTGTCGTTCGATGTGACGCGCATCGCCCCGCCGCTCGTGCTGCTGGGCGTGCTCATGTTCCGGCGCGGCACATTGGCCCGCACGCGCGACCTCGGCCGCGTCGCCATCGGGCTCGGCCTGATGCTGATTGCCCTCGGCCAGGTGCTGCAGGTGCTGACGCCGTTCGAGGACGTGCCGAGCCTCAGGATCCTCCTGGGCATGATCGCGACGGCCCCGATCGTGGCATTGCTATTCTCGGCGGCGCTCACCTGGCTCGCGCATTCGAGCGTTGCCGTCATCCTGCTCGTCATGTCGTTCGCGAGCCGCGGCGTGGTACCGCCCCATGCGGCCTTCGCACTGGTACTGGGCGCCAATCTCGGCACGGCGATCAACCCGGTGCTGGAGAGCGCCGGCGGCAACGATCCGGCCGCCAAGCGGCTGCCGCTCGGCAACCTGATCAACCGGCTGGTCGGCTGCGGACTGGCGCTCGCAGCCCTCGACTGGATCGGGCCGGTGCTGGTGACGATCGAGCCTGACAGCGCCCGCGCCGTGGCAGATTTCCACACCGCCTTCAATCTGGTGCTGGCGCTGCTGTTCCTGCCGGCCCTCGAGCCGTTCTCACGCCTGCTGCAGCGCTGGATCCCCAACCGGGTCGACGCCCCCGATCCGTCGCAACCGCTCTACCTCGACCCTGCGGCCCGGGAAATCCCGTCGCTCGCGCTTGCCAGCGCCGCGCGCGAGGCATTGCGCATGGCGGACGCGCTCGAAGCCATGCTGCACGGCGTTGCGGATGCCTTCGACAAGGGCGATCGGACCAAGATCGCGGAAACCAAGCGGATCGACGACACGCTCGACCGGCTCAACACGGCGATCAAGGCCTATCTGACCGTGTTCGATCCCGATGCCATGGCGAATGCCGACAACCGGCGCCTGCTCGAAATCCTGACGTTCACCACCAACATCGAGCATGCCGGCGACGTGCTGGAGCGCGACATCCTCGGTATCGTCAATCGACAGCTGAAGCGCGGCCTGAAGCTGTCGACGGTCGGCAAGGCCGAGATCCTGGGCCTGATCGATCGGCTGTGCCGCAATCTGCGCTCATGCGTCGCCGTGTTCATGACCGAGGATGCCGGTATGGCCCGGCTGCTCGCCGACGAGAAGGAAGCGTTCCGCGACATCGAGGCGGCAGCGACCCAGGCGCATTTCATGCGGCTGCGCGCCGGTGCGGCACTCACGGCCGAGACGAGCTCGCTCCATCTCGACCTGATCCGCGACCTGAAGCGCGTCAACGCCCACCTGGTTGCTGCCGCCGCCTACCCGGTCTTGAAGGAGCAGGGCGAACTGCTGCCGAGCCGGGTCCGAAGCGGGAACCAGGACTAATGCGCCATGTCGGCAGCGCTGGCGATGCCGCTTGCCGTCGGCTGGAACAGCCGGCCGCGCTCGGCCCATAGCACGGCGATGAGCGCCAAGCTGCTGCAGCCGGTGAAGCCCAGCGTCAGCGGCGTAACCGTGCCGTTGAAGTGCTGGCCGACGTAGAAGCCGATCAAGGCGCCGACCACGGTGCTGACGAAGCCCTGCACCGAGGACGCGGTGCCGGCGACATGGCCGAGCGGCTCCATCGCCATCGCGCCGAAATTCGGCCCGACCAGGCCGAAGCAGAACATCATCGCCGACTGGCAGAGCGCGAAGGTCACGAGCGTCTCGTGGCCGGCGATCGCGAGCGTCGCATGGCCGCCGGCGACGACGATGTAGCCGATCAGCGCCGAGTGGGAGATGACGCGCGTGCCGTAGCGGCCGACGAAGCGCGCGTTCAGCACCGACGAGATCGCCATGAACACGGCGATGAGCGCGAAGATCGTCGTGAACAGGCGCCCGGCCTGGAACACGTCGACGAACACCTGCTGGGCGGAATTGATGAAGCCGACGAGGCCGCCGTACATCAGCGTCTGGCCGCACATGTAGCCGACCGCGACGCGGTTGCTGACCGTGAGGCGGAACGCGTGGACGACGCTCGCGATCGAGGTCGGCTGCCGGTCCTCCTCGTGCAGCGTCTCCGGCAGGCGCAGCGCCGCCCAGGCGAGCACGGCAATGCCGAACAGCGTCAGGCCGATGAAGATGCTGCGCCACGGAAAGGCCAGCATGATCAGCTGGCCGATCGACGGCGCCAGGATCGGCACGGCCAGGAACACGATGAAGGCGAGCGACATGACCCGCGCCATCTTCCGGCCGCCGTAGCAGTCGCGCACGATCGAGATCACCAGCACGCGCGAGGAGGCGGCCGCGATGCCCTGCAGCACGCGGGCGATCAGCATCATCTCGAACGAGACGGACAGCCCCGCCGCCAGGCTGAAGATCGTGTAGGCCGCAAGGCCGCCCAGCAGGATGGGCTTGCGGCCGAAATGATCGGCGAGCGGGCCATAGACGATCTGCGCCGCGCCGAAGCCCAGGAGATAGGCAGTGACGACCCATTGGCGGGCGTTCTCGGTCGGGATGGCGAGCGACTGGCCGATGTCGGGCAGCGCCGGCAGCATCGTGTCAACCGCGAGCGCGTTCACCGCCATGATCGCCGCGATCAATGCCACGAACTCCCTGAACCCCATGCCGGCGTGCGGCGTCGCGGCACTCGTGGAGGCGACGGTCATCAGGTGGTCAACCAGTCGAACATCGCGCGGTTCACGACATCCGGCTTCTCGAGCGTCGACAGGTGGCCGCAGCGCGCGATGACCTGGAACTCGGCCCCGCGGATGCCGTCCGCCAGCTCTTCGTTGACCGTGACCGGCGTCAGCTGATCGTCCGCGCCGACCATGACCAGGGTCGGCACCACGATATCCTTGAGGAACGGCCGGCTATCCCGCCGGTTCATGATCGCGATCTCCTGCCGGATGAACGCCGGCTGGCCGATGCGCTGCGCCATGTCGGTCACGATGGTGCTCAAGGGCGGAAACTGATGATCCTTGTGCAGCAGCTGCGGCAGCAACCTGGGGGTGACGCCCTTGAACTTGCCGCGGTTCGCAAGCTCGATGAGCGCCTTGCGCCGCTCGGTGAGCTCCGGCGTATCGGACCGGCCCGAGGTGTCGAGCAGCGCCAGATGGCTCACCCGCTCCGGCGCCTGGCGCATGATCTCGAGCGCCACATAGCCGCCCATCGACAGGCCGGCGACGGCAAAACGTGCGGGCGCCGCCGCAAGCGCATCGCGCGCCATGCCCTCGATCGAATCGGATCGGGTCAGGTCCGCGACCGTGACCTCGGCGACGTCGACCAGCGCCTCGCGCTGGAACTGCCAGAGCGCCGCGTCGCACAGCAATCCGGGTAACAGCAGCAACTGTTGCTTTTCTGCCAAGGAATCCTCCAGCCGGGCTCGATACACCCAGGACGGGAGCCATAGACGGAAGCCATGGCCGAGGCGCCATGAGACGAGCAGCCGTCCCCGAGTTCAACGGTGAATCGGCGCCCGCATGGCAGGGCTTCCCCGGAAGAGCAATGAACTGCTTTGACTTTTCGCGCAAACCGGACCAATTACAGCGCTATTCACGCTCGCACACTTGTATGAACCGGGGATCGAAACGCCCTTGACCGACTTTGCTGACCTTGGTCTCTCGCCGGACCTGCTGACGGCCGTCGCCGATGCCGGCTACACCACGCCGACGCCGATCCAGGAGCAGGCCATCCCCTATGTTCTCCAGGGGCGGGACGTGCTGGGCTGTGCTCAGACGGGCACGGGCAAGACGGCGGGCTTCACGCTGCCGATGATCGACATCCTGGCGTCCGGCCGGGCGCGCGCACGCATGCCGCGCACGCTCATCCTGGAGCCGACACGCGAGCTCGCGGCGCAGGTCGCGAACTCGTTCGAGACCTATGGCAAGCATCACAAGCTGACCATGGCGCTTCTGATCGGCGGCGAAAGCTTCGCGGATCAGGAACGGAAGCTCGATCGTGGCGTCGACGTGCTGATCGCGACCCCGGGCCGGCTCATGGACCTGTTCGACCGCGGCAAGATCCTGCTGTCGGACGTGCGCATCCTCGTGATCGACGAGGCCGACCGCATGCTCGACATGGGCTTCATCCCGGATATCGAGCGCATCGTCTCGCTGCTGCCGAAGATCCGGCAGACCCTGTTCTTCTCGGCGACCATGCCGCCGGAGATCCGGCGCCTGGCCGACGCGTTCCTGACCAATCCCAAGGAAATCACCGTCGCGAGGCCCGCGACGACCGCAGTCACGGTCACCCAGTCGGTGACGGTGGTGTGGTCCGAGGAGAAGCGCCGCCTGCTGCGCCGCTTCCTCGAGACCGAGGAAGTCAAGAACGCCATCATCTTCTGCAACCGCAAGCGCGACGTCGACATCCTGCACAAGTCGCTGTCGCGGCACGGTTTCGACTCGCTGCCGATCCACGGCGACCTGGCACAGTCGCTGCGCACCGCGACGCTCGACAAGTTCCGCAACGGCGAGGTCAGGCTGCTGGTCGCGAGCGACGTGGCCGCCCGCGGCCTCGACGTCCAGGGCCTGAGCCACGTGTTCAATTTCGACGTGCCGATCCATCCCGAGGATTATGTCCATCGCATCGGCCGCACGGGCCGCGCCGGCAACCAGGGCCGCGCGTTCACCATCGCGACGCCCGAAGAGGGCAAGGCGTTGAAGGCGATCGAACGGATCACGACGAAGGAGATCCCGGTGCTGACCGTCGAAGGCTTCGAGCACCCCGAATTCGACGCCGAGGATGCGCCCAGGCGGCGCGGTCGCGGCGGGCGCGGCGAGCGGCCGCGCCGCGGCAGCCCGCGTCATGAGGCCGAGAGCGCCGTCGACGCGGCACCACCGGCCGAGGCCGCCGAGCATGAAGTGTCGGCCGAGCGGCCGGCGAAGCGCGAACGCCATCGGGAGCGCGACCGCAAGCCCGCGAAGCACGAGCCGCGCCAGACCGAAGCACAGCAGAACGAGCCGCGCCAGAACCCGGCGCCGATCCGGATGGGCGGGCCGAGCCCCAGCGCCACGGTCACGCCGATTTCGAGCGCCCGCGGCCATCAGCGCCGGCGCGACGACGAGGACGACGAGCGTATCGTGGGCTTCGGCGACCACCTGCCCGCCTTCCTCGCCCGCCCGGTGAAGCTCAGCGCCCGCGGCGCCTGATCCCTGCCACCCAGAGCGAGTTCGAAGAGCGAGTTCGACAGGCCATGAAGACCATCTTCGTCAATGTGAAATGCGAGCTCGGCAAGGCCTATGTCGTGGCCGACGAGGCGGTGCAGGCGATCGAGCAGGTCTCCGAGGTCTACTCGACCTCTGGCCAGTGGGACCTCATGATGAAGTGCTATCTCGACGAGGAGACCGACATCGGCCGCTTCGTGACCGAGAAGCTGCAGACGCTGCCCGGCGTCAAGGACACGTTCACAGTCATCGCCTACAAGGCGTTCTCGGAAGACCACTCGCACTAGTCCCCTCGTCCGTCATCCCCGCGCAAGCGGGGATCCAGTCCCTTACGCGCGGCAGCGCGGACAAGACATGTCGCCGCAGACGCGGCTCTCGCTGGGTTCCCGCCTACGCGGGAACGACGCCTTCTCAATTGGGCAAGACATGACATACCTGGGACTGGACCGCTCAGCGCTCACCATCATCCCGCCGACCGCCCCCTTGCGCGGGCGCGTTGCCCCGCCGGGCTCCAAGTCCATCACGAACCGGGTACTGCTGCTGGCGGCGCTTGCGACGGGTACCAGCCGCCTCACCGGCGCACTCAAGAGCGATGACACCGCCCGGATGGCGGAAGCGCTCCGCGACATGGGCGTGCGCGTCGACGAGCCGGACGAGACCAGCTTCGTCGTCACCGGCCAAGGCCGGCTCGCGTCCCCGCACCGCCCGCTGTTCCTCGGCAATGCCGGCACGGCGACCCGTTTCCTCACCGCCGTCGCCGCGACGGTCGACGGCACCGTCGTGGTCGATGGCGACCCGCACATGCGCAAGCGGCCGATCGGCCCGCTGGTGACGGCGCTCCGCTCGCTCGGCGTCGAGATCGAGGCGCCGACGGGCTGCCCGCCGGTGACGATCCGCGGCCGCGGCCCGCTCGACGCCGGCCGGGTCGAGATCGACGCCGGCCTGTCGAGCCAATATGTCTCGGCGCTCCTGATGGCGGCCGCCTGCGGCAAGGGGCCGATCGAAGTGGCGCTCTCCGGCACCGAGATCGGTGCCCGCGGCTATGTCGACCTGACGCTCGCCGCCATGGCAAGCTTCGGTGCCGCGGTCGAGCGGGTCGACGCCGCGACCTGGCGCGTGGCGCCGACCGGCTATCGGGCGAGCGATTTCGCGATCGAGCCGGACGCCTCGGCCGCAACCTATCTCTGGGCGGCGGAAGCGCTCACCGGCGGCGCCATCGACATCGGCACGAAAGCGGCGGCCTTCACCCAGCCGGACGCGCACGCCCATGCGCTGATCGCCAGCTTCCCGCACATGCCGGCGGTCATCGACGGCGCGCAGATGCAGGATGCGGTGCCGACGCTCGCCGTGCTCGCCATGTTCAACGCGACGCCCGTGCGCTTCACCGGCATCGCCAATCTGCGCGTCAAGGAGTGTGACCGGATCAGGGCGCTCGCGACCGAGCTCGCCCGCATCCGCCCCGGGCTCGGCCGGGAGGAAGGCGACGACCTGATCGTTGCCGCCGACCCGGCACTGGTCGGCCAGACGCTGCCGACGCAGATCGAGACCTATGCCGACCACCGCATCGCCATGAGCTTCGCGCTCGCCGGCCTCAAGCTCCACGGCATCACGATCCTCGACCCCGGCTGCGTCGCCAAGACCTATCCCGGCTATTGGCAGGCGCTCGCGACGCTCGGCGTCCGCTTCGACTGAGACGCTCCTCCCCCAAAACCGCGCTGCGTCGGATCGTCGTACCATTGCCCGGCGAAAACGTGTGATGATTGTACCGATCCTGCCCTTCGCCGGCGCCGCCTCGTAACCGGAGGCGGCGCCGGCGACACAATCAAGACAGGCGCAGGGAATCGCCCAAGTAGAGGGCGGAATTTCTGGGAGGAGAACATGCGTAAGAGATCAGGAAGGGTGACCTGTCTGCAGGCCGGCCTGCTGGCGACCACGGCTGTCGTGGGCGGCCTTGCGGCACCGGCCTCAGCGCAGACGCAGGACCCGATCAAGATTGGCATCATCGCCGAGGAATCGGCGATTGCCGGTGCCGGGATCAACAAGGGCGCCCAGCTTGCCGCCGACGAGATCAATGCGGCGGGCGGCATCGACGGGCGCAAGATCGAACTCGCGATCTACGACAATCATTCCTCGTCCTCCGACGCGGTGCGCGCGTTCCAGCGCGCGGTCAGCGAGGACAAGGTCGTGGCCGTGATCGGCAGCTACATCAGCGAGGTGGCGTTGGCGCTCGAGCCGTGGTCGGCTCGCCTCCACGTGCCCTTCATCACGACTGGGGCGGCCTCGAACGACATCAGCAAGCATGTCCACGAGGACTACGATCACAACAAGTACACGTTCCACGAGTGGATGACCTCGGCCTTCATCGCCGATTCGGTCTGCGATTCGATGAAGCAGCTCCTGCAGCCGAAATATAAGACGGCGTCGGCGGTCATCTTCAGCGAGGACGCGGCCTGGACGACGCCGCTCGACAACGAATACCTCGCGTGCTTGCCCAAGATCGGCGTCAAGGTGCTCGACCATATCCGCTTCTCGCCGGACACGACCGACTTCACGCCGATCTTCAACAAGATCGAGGGCGAGAAGCCCGACGTGATCGTGACCGGCATCAGCCATGTCGGCGTGCAGCCGACCGTGCAGGCGGCGCAGCAGCAGGTGCCGATCCTGATGGTCGGCCAGTCCTCGCAAGCGACCTCGGGCACGTTCTGGAAGGACACGAACGGGGCCGCATCCGGCGTCATCACCCAGTCGGCGGCGGCACCAGGCGCCGCCCTCACGCCCAAGACCCAGCCGTTCATGGAGGCCTACGCCAAGCGCTTCGGCGAGCCGCCGCCCTACACGGGCTTCACGACCAGCGACGCGGTCCATGTCGTGGCGGAGGCGATCAAGCGCGCCGGCTCGACGGACCCGGACAAGCTGGTCGACGCGCTCGAGAAGACCGACTACGTCGGCACCATCGGCCGGGTGCAGTTCTACGGCAAGGACAGCCCGTTCACCCACGCCATGATCTATGGCCCCGACAACGTGACCGGCGTCACCCTGCAGTGGCAGGACGGCAAGCAGATCACGCTCTGGCCCAAAGCCGCCGCCGGCGCGGAAATGAAGTTCCCGTCCTATATCCACCTCGACCCGGCGAAGAGCTGAACCGCCGTCTCCTCGGGCCGCCGGCACCATGCCGGCGGCCTTTTTCTCCTGCACCCGGGCGATGCCCAAAGCAGGTAAAAGCTGGTATCAGGCATGGCAAAAGGGGACACACGCCAAGGGTGCCCCGGCAAAACCGCTTTGGAGAACCGCCATGGCCATCAACCGCAACATTCTGGAATCGATCGGCGATACGCCCATCGTCGAGATCAAGCAGATCGATACCGGGCTGTGCCGGCTGTTCGTGAAGCTCGAGAACCAGAATCCCGGCGGCTCGATCAAGGATCGTATCGGCCTCACCATGATCGAGGCGGCCGAGCGCGAGGGCAAGATCAAGCCCGGCGGTACGCTGATCGAGGCGACGGCCGGCAACACCGGCCTGGCGCTGGCGCTCGTTGCGGCGCAGAAGGGCTACAAGCTGATCCTGGTCGTGCCCGACAAGATGAGCCAGGACAAGGTGTTCCACCTGAAGGCGCTCGGCGCCGAGGTGCGCCTCACGCGTTCGGACGTCAACAAGGGCCATCCGGCCTATTACCAGGACATCGCCGAGCGGCTGGCGCGCGAGATCCCGAATTCGTTCTACGTCAACCAGTTCCAGAACCCGGCCAATCCGCTGGCGCACGAGACCTGGACCGGGCCTGAGATCTGGGCCCAGATGGGCCACGACCTCGACGCGGTCGTCGTCGGCGTTGGCTCCGGCGGCACGCTCACCGGCCTCGGCCGCTTCTTCAAGCGGGTCAACCCCAAGATCGAGATGGTGCTGGCCGACCCGGTCGGCTCCGTCCTGACCGAGCTCGTCAAGACCGGCCAGATGACCGAGGCCGGCAGCTGGCTCGTCGAGGGCATCGGCGAGGATTTCGTGCCGGACAATTGCGATCTGTCGCTGGTGCGCGCCGCCTATCCGATCTCGGACAAGGAGAGCTTCTTCGCGGCACGCGACCTGCTCCGCACCGAAGGCATCCTCGGCGGCTCGTCGACCGGCACGCTCTTCGCCGCGGCACTCAAATATTGCCGCGAGCAGACCACGCCGAAGCGGGTCCTGACCTTCATCCCCGATACGGGCAACAAGTACCTGTCGAAGATGTACAACGACTACTGGATGATCGATCAGGGTCTGCTCGAGCGGCCGCGCGAGGGCAACCTCAAGGACCTGATCAGCCGGCGCTACGAGGACGGCGGTGCCGTCACCGTGGCGCCCGACGATCGCCTGCTCGTGGTCTATCGCCGCATGAAGCTCTACGAAGTCTCGCAGCTGCCGGTGCTCGAAGACGGCAAGCTCATCGGCATCGTCGACGAGTCCGACCTGCTGCTCGCCGTCACCCGCGACGCGAAGGGTTTCGACCAGCCGGTGAGCGCCGCCATGGTCGCCCGCGTCGAGACGATCGCGCCCAACGCCGACATCACGACGCTTCTGCCGATCTTCGCCAAGGACCATGTCGCCGTGGTCGAGGAGGAAGGCCGCTTCTACGGCATCATCACCCGCATCGACCTGCTCAACCATCTGCGCACGAAAGTCGCCTGAGCGGCCGGTTCCCCCGGGAGAATTTCCCAATCACGGGCCCGAATCGCCCGAAGATTGGGAATTGTCCCGGGCTTGTCCGGCATAAGCTTTCGCGGTCTCCGCGCCAAAACTCATCACCAGGAGTCTCCGGCCCATGTCCGACACCACGAGCAAGAATCGCCTCGGCCTCGCCACGCGCGCGATCCACGCAGGCCAGGAGCCGGACCCAACGACCGGCGCCATCATGCCGCCGATCTACCAGACCTCGACCTACGTCCAGGAGAGCCCGGGCAAGCACAAGGGCTTTGAATACTCACGCTCGCACAACCCGACGCGCTTTGCCTACGAGCGCTGCATCGCCGACCTCGAGAGCGGCCAGCGCGGCTTCGCCTTCGCCTCGGGCCTGGCCGGCATCGCGACCGTCCTCGACCTGCTCGACAGCGGCGACCATGTCATCGCGTCCGACGATCTCTACGGCGGTACCTACCGCCTGCTGCATCGCGTGCGCCAGCGTTCGGCCGGCCTGAAGTTCACGCTCGTCGACATGAGCGACATCAGGAACATCGAAGCCGCAATCCGGCCGGAGACCAAGCTCATCTGGATCGAGACGCCGTCGAACCCGATGCTGAAGCTGATCGACATCGAGGCGGTGGCGGCTTTGGGCAAGCAGCGCGGCATCCTGACCGCGGCCGACAACACCTTCGCCTCGCCGATCGTGCAGCGGCCGATCGAATTCGGCTTCGACCTGGTCATGCATTCGGCGACCAAGTACCTGAACGGCCATTCGGACATGGTGGGCGGCGTGGTCGTGGTCGGCGACAACCAGGAGATCGCCGACCGGCTGGGCTTCCTGCAGAATGCCGTCGGCGCCATCGCCGGCCCGTTCGACAGCTTCCTCGCCCTCCGCGGCCTGAAGACCCTGCCCTTGCGCATGCGCCAGCATTGCGCGTCGGCGAACGAGCTCGCCCATTGGCTCGAGGCGCATCCGAGGGTCGAGCGCGTGATCTATCCTGGCCTCGAGAGCCATCCGCACCACGCGCTCGCCAAGCGCCAGATGCACGGCTTCGGCGGCATGATCACGCTCACGCTCAAGGGCGACATCGATGACGCCCGCCGCTTCCTCGAGCGCACGCATCTCTTCTCGCTGGCCGAGAGCCTGGGCGGCGTCGAGAGCCTGATCGAGCATCCGGCGATCATGACGCACGCCTCGATCCCGGCGCCCCAGCGCGCCGCCCTCGGCATCTCCGACACGCTCTGCCGGCTCTCGGTCGGCATCGAGGATCTGGACGATCTCAAGGCCGATCTCAAGCATGCGCTCGGTTGAGTCGGCCGCCATGCTAAACGTAATATTAACGCCGCGCTGACATAGGAAAGGGGTGGACGGCGCCCAGCCGTCCACCCTGCCCGGCCGCCTTGAAGGCGGGCCGGTCGGCATCGGTTTCGGACGCGAGCATGGCTAAGTCGAACTCGGTCATCATCAAGAAGGTCAAGAAGGTCGCGGGCGGCCATCATGGCGGCGCCTGGAAAGTGGCCTATGCCGACTTCGTCACGGCGATGATGGCGTTCTTCCTGCTGCTCTGGCTGCTGAACGCGACGACCGACGCGCAGAAACGCGGCATCGCCGACTATTTCGCCCCTTCGCTCGCGACGAAATCGCTGACCTCGGGCGCCGGCGGCGTGCTGGGCGGCCGCACCATGACCGAGCCGGGTTCGCAGGTCTCGACCTCGGCACCGCCGGGCGTTACGACCGCGCTCAACCAGCCGCAGGACTTCGACGACGAGGACAATGACGACGAGCCCGGCAAGGCGCCGAACGACAAGGACGCCAATGCCAATTCGTCGGGCTACCAGAATTCCGACGTCGCCAAGGACAACCCGAACGACCGCGCGAACGCGCTGAAGCCGAACGACGCCAAGGCCGGCCAGGCGCTGCTCGACCCGAGCAAGGTCGATCTCGCCAAGGTCGACGTTTCCAAGCTCGATCTCTCGAAGCTCGACCTTTCCAAAGTCGACCCGAGCAAGATGACGCAGGAGCAGTTCGAGAAGCTCAAGACGGCGCGCGAGGAAGCGCAGTTCAAGCAGGCCGAACACGAGCTGAGGCAGGCAATCCAGCAGGTGCCGGACCTGAAGCAGCTGCAGCAGAACCTGGTGGTCGAGCGCACCGAGGAGGGCTTGCGCATCCAACTGGTCGACCAGGACAAGAACTCGATGTTCGCGCTCGGCTCGACCGACATGAGCGACAAGGCGAAAGAGCTGATGAGCGCGGTCGCCCAGGCGATCGAGAAGCTGCCGAACAAGATCGCGATCACCGGGCACACGGATTCGACGCCGTTCGTCCGGCCCGGCAACTATTCGAACTGGGAACTGTCGACCGACCGGGCGAACGCCAGCCGGCGCGCGCTCGTCGCCGCCGGCCTGCCGCCCGACCGGATCGAGACGGTGGTCGGCAAGGCGGACACCGAGCCGATGATCAAGGACAACCCGAACTCGCCGCAGAACCGCCGGATCAGCATCGTCGTGCTGCGCGACAACAAGCCGCCGGCTCAGGCCGCCGCCGCCGGCCCCGCCCAGGCGGCGCCAGCAACGCCCACATCGGCGACCCCGGCACCCCCGACCCCGGCACCCCCGACATCGGCATCCGCCACACCGGCGTCCGCCACCTCGGCCGCGCCGAAATAGCCCGCGCCATGAGCGACCCGTTCAGTGACGTGCTGCTGCGCCGGGTGCTGGCCTACCTGCTCGACCTGCTGTTCGTGGCGCTGATCAGCGCCGTGCTGGGCCTCGTCTTCACGCTCCTCACCATCTTCAGCCTCGGCCTCCTGGGCGTGCTGTTCTACGTCCTGCCGGCGGTCGGCGTGCTCTATGGCGCGCTCACGATCGGTGGTCCGCGGTCCGCGACCTGGGGCATGCGGATCCTTGCAATCCAGGTTTTGCGCACCGACCGCGGGCGCCCGGATTTCGCGCAGGCGCTGGTCTTTTCGCTCTTGTTTTACGCAACCGTCGCATTGACCAGCTGGCTCATTTTGCTGGTCGCCCTGGTCATGCCGCGGAAACGCGCGCTTCACGACCTGTTATCGGGCGTTGTCGTCGTTCGCGCCGACCTGCCGTAACGCCGAAGATGGCGCCCAATTCCTGGGCAATCTTCATGCTGGCTTATTCACGATTCAGCAGGCAATAATCTTGGGACGGACTGTCGATCGGAGGGAATTATTCCGGTCGATCAGGTGATTACGGTATACGGGCAGACGGGACGCGTAGCATGACGAATGAACGCGGCGATTCAGTCCTCAGCGGGTACGACCCGCACGAATTCTACTGCGAGATGCTGCGCGGCGAAGCCAACCAACCGATCCGGGACAGGCTCGCCAATCTCACGATCGAGGCGCTGCAGCGCCGTTCGGCCGATGCCGAGGCCGAGCTCTATAATCTCGGCATTACCTTCACCGTCTATTCCGCCAAGGACGCGATCGACCGCATCCTGCCGTTCGACGTGATCCCCCGCGTGCTCTCGCCCAAGGAATGGGACCATATCGAGCGCGGTGTGATCCAGCGTGTCTCCGCGATCAACCTGCTGCTCGACGACATCTACCACGACCAGAAGATCCTGAAGGACGGCATCGTGCCGGCGGAGCTCATCCTCGGCAACGCCAACTACCGGCCGATCATGCAGGGCGTCGACCTGCCCTATAAGTCCTACGTCAACATCTGCGGCACCGACATCGTGCGCGGCGCCGACGGCCAGTTCCTGGTGCTCGAGGACAATGCGCGCACGCCGTCGGGCGTCAGCTACGTCATCGAGAACCGCCACATGATGGCGCGCGCCTTCCCGGACCTCATGAACGGCATCGGGATCCGCCCGGTCGACAATTACGGGCTGATGCTGCAGCAGGCGATGCAGGAGATCGCGCCCAAGGGCATCATCGAGCCGCAGGTAGCACTGCTGTCGCCCGGCACCTACAACTCGGCCTATTTCGAGCACGTGTTCCTGGCGCGCGAGATGGGCGTGCCGCTGGTCGAGGGCCGCGACCTCGTGATCGAGAACGACAAGGTCTACATGCGCACGACCGGCGGCCTCGCCCAGGTCCATGTGATCTACCGGCGCTTGAACGACGATTTCCTCGACCCCGAGGCGTTCCTGCCCGAGAGCATGCTGGGCGTGCCCGGCCTGATGCGGGCCTACCGCGCGGGCAACGTCTCGCTCGCGAACGCCGTCGGCACCGGCGTCGCCGACGACAAGGCGGTCTATGCCTACATGCCGCGCATCATCAAATACTACCTCGGCGAGGAGGCGATCCTGCCCAATGTCGAGACCCACATCTGCCGCGAGCCGGATGCGCTCAAATACACGCTCGACAACATGGAAAATCTGGTCGTGAAGCCGGTCGGCGAAGCCGGCGGCTACGGCATCACCATCGGTCCCAAGGCGACCAAGGAGGAGCTGGCCGAGGCGCGGGAGAAGCTGATCGAGGACCCCGCGAACTACATCAGCCAGCCGGTCATCAGCCTGTCGGTCTCACCGACGCTCGTCGAGGGCGGCGTCGAGGGCCGGCATGTCGACCTCCGGCCGTTCGCAATCACCGGCGAGAAGACCTGGGTGCTGCCGGGCGGCCTCACCCGCGTGGCGCTCCGGCGCGGCTCGCTCGTCGTCAATTCCTCGCAGGGAGGCGGGTCGAAAGACACGTGGGTCCTTGAGTAGCCTTCTTTCCCGCTATGCCGATTGCATCTTCTGGCTCGCCCGCTTCGTCGAGCGCGCGGAGAACCTGGCCCGCATCCTCGATGTCAACGAGACGTTCAGCCGCGACGCGCGCGGCAGCCAGAACTGGCTTTCGATCGTCCAGCTGAACGCCGACGAGAAGCGCTTCTTCGAGAAGCACCCGATCGCAACCGCCGACGCGGTGATCCGCTTCTACGTGACTGACATCGAGAACCCGACGTCGATCATCTCGGCGATCCGCGCAGCCCGCGAGAATGCGCGCACGCTCCGCCCGCTCATCTCGACCGAGATGTGGGTGCATCTGAACGTCTTCTACAATCGGCTGAAACAGATCGACAAAGCCGAGCTGGCACCCGGCGCCATGACGCGGTTGCTCACCTGGATCAAGGAAGCCTGCCAGACCCACACAGGCATCACCGAGGGCACGTTCTTCCGCGACCAGGGCTGGTACTTCTACCAGCTGGGCCGCTACATCGAGCGCGCCGACCAGACGACGCGGCTCCTCGACATCAAGTATCACCTGCTGCTGCCGAAATCGGCCGACGTCGGCTCGCCGGTCGATGCCAGCCAGTGGAGCGCGCTCCTGCGCTCGGCCGCGGGGTACCATGCGTTCCGCCGGCTGCATTCGAACGGCATCACGCCGAGCCGTGTCGCGGGCTTCCTGCTGCTCAACCACCGTTTCCCGCGTTCGGTCTATCTCTGCCTGCGCGAGGTCGACCAGAACCTGAACGAGCTGCGTTCGCGCCATTCGCTGCGCGGCGGCAGCGACGCCTGCAACGCGGTGGACGAGCTGCACGCGATCCTGTCGACCAAGACGATCGACGAAATCTTGGATGCGGGGCTGCACGAGTTCATTGATCTGATACAATGCCAGTTGGCCGACATTACGAACCGGCTGGCAGTCGCCTTCTTCGGCGCCATGCCGACCATGCCGGACGCCGAGGCCGCACCCGCGCCGCAATAGCCGCAGACGATGAACAAGCCGTTCCTGTCACCGCTGCACCATTTCTACCGAACGAGTTCGCAGCCGTGCCCCTATCTGGACGGCTTCGTCGAGCGCAAGGTCATCACCGAGGTGAGCGGCCCGGCACCGCAGCCGCTCTACAACGACCTGTCGCGCGCCGGCTTCCGCCGCTCGCACCAGCTCGCCTATCGGCCGGCCTGCCCCGCCTGCACGGCCTGCGTCCCGGTCCGGGTCGCCGTCAATGGCTTCGTTCCCGGCCGCTCGATCCGGCGGCTCGAAGCACTCAACGCCGATCTCCGCGTCGAGACGGTCGAGGCCTCGGGCACGGTCGAGCAATACCGGCTGTTCACCCGCTACCAGCTCGCGCGCCACGCCGAAAGCGACATGGCGAGCATGGGCTTCGGCGACTATCGCGCCATGATCGAGGACAGCCCGGTTGCAACGGTGCTCGTGACGCTCCGCGACCGCACCGGGCGCCTGGTCGGCGTGTGCCTGACCGACGATCTCGATGACGGCGCCTCGGCGGTCTATAGCTTCTATGATCCCGACCAACCGAAGCGCAGCCTCGGCACCTGGCTGGTCGTGGCGCTCATCGAGCGCGCCCGGCGGCTCGGCCGCCCTTATGTCTATCTGGGCTACTGGATCGCCGGCAGCCGCAAGATGGCCTACAAGACCCGCTTCCGCCCGCTCGAAGCGCTGAGCGCCGGCGGCTGGCAACCGTTCCATCCCGACTGATCATTGCTTCAACAAACGTCCGCTGCCGGCCATACTCATACGAAATGGCAGGGCAAAATGGCAGGGAGTGGACGTCATGCGGTTGAAGGACAAGGTCGCGATCGTCACCGGCGGCGGGTCCGGGTTCGGCGAAGGCATCGCCAAGCGGTTTGCCGACGAAGGGGCGAAGCTCGTCATCGCCGACATCGCCAAGGAAGGCGGCATGCGGGTCTGCGCCGAAATCGACGCCAAGCATCGCCCGGCGACCGCGTGCTTCAAGGAGACCGACGTCGCCTCCGACGCCTCCGTGGCAGCGCTCGTCGCGGCGGCACTCGACTACCACGGCCGCATCGACATCCTCATCAACAATGCCGGCATCACCCACCGCAACCGGCCGATGCTCGAGGTCGACGAGGCCGAGTTCGACCGGATCTTTGCGGTCAACGTCAAGGCGATCTATCTGGCCGCCCGGCATGTCCTGCCGGTGTTCCGGCGCCAGGGCTCGGGCGGCGTCATCATCAACACCGCATCGACTGCCGGCATCCGGCCGCGTCCCGGCCTCGCCTGGTACAACGGTTCCAAGGGGGCGGCGATCTCGCTCACCAAGGCGATGGCGATCGAGCTGGCGCCGGAGAACATCCGGGTGAATGCGCTCTGCCCGGTCGCCGGCGAAACGCCGCTCCTGGGCCAGTTCATGGGCAGCGACACGCCGGAGCTGCGCGAGAAGTTCCGCCAGAGCGTGCCGCTCGGCCGGCTCGCGACGCCGCAGGACATCGCCAATGCGGCACTCTACCTGGCGTCCGATGAGGGCGCGTTCCTGACCGGCGTCGCGCTCGAGGTCGACGGCGGCCGCTGCATCTGATGCGCCAGCACATCGGCGCGATCGCGCTCGTCGTCACCGACTACGACGAGGCGATCGCGTTCTACCGCGACAAGCTGGGATTCACGCTCGTCGAAGACACGGCTCTCGGGCCGGACAAGCGCTGGGTGCAGCTGGCACCGCCGGGCAGCCGGGAGACGCGCCTGCTGCTCGCCAAGGCCGCGACACCGGCACAAGCGGCGCACGTCGGCGACCAGACCGGCGGGCGCGTCTTCCTGTTCCTGCACACGGATGATTTCGACCGCGATCACGCGCGGATGCTGGCAGCGGGCGTCAGGTTCCTCGAGGCGCCGCGCCGCGAGCCCTACGGCACCGTCGCCGTGTTCGAGGATCTCTACGGCAACCGCTGGGACCTGCTGCAGTTGACCGCCTGAAGGATCGGGAGAGCCCCTGAGGACCCTCCCGTTTCTCCTCAGTCGACCGCGTAGTCGTAGGTCCCTTCGTGCCAGCGGTAGACGACATAGCCGGGCGCCGTCACGTCGCCCTTGGCGTCGAAGCCGATCTGGCCCAGCACCGTGTCGGCCTTGTTCGACCGAAGAGCGGCCGCGACCTTCTTGCCGTCGGTCGAGCCGGCCTTGGTGACCGCCTGGGCCCAGGCCTGCATCGCGCCGTAGATGTAGAGCACGTAGCCCTCGGGATCGATGTTCTTCGCCTTGAATTCGGCCACCACCTTGGCCGCCGCCGGCGATTTGCGCGGATCCGGGCTGAAGGTCATCATCATGCCCTCGCCCGCCGGCCCGGCGATCGACCAGAATTCCTGGGTCACCATGGCGTCACCCGACATCATCTTGGCCTGCAGCCCTTGCTCGCGCGCTTGGCGCAGGATCAGGCCCGCCTCGGTGTGATAGCCGCCGAGGTAGATCAGGTCGATGCCGGCCTGCTTCATCTTGGTCACGAGCGCCGTATAGTCCCGGTCGCCGGCCGTGTAGGACTCGACCATCGCCGGCTCGATGCCCAGGGCCTTGAGCCGCTTCTGCGTCTCCTGTGCCAGGCCCAGGCCGTAGGAGCTCTTGTCGTTCAGGATCGCGATGTGCTTGCCCTTGAAATGCGCCGCGATGTAGTCGCCGGCGACGATGCCTTGCTGGTCATCGCGCCCACAGGTGCGGAACGTGTTGAACTTGCCGTCGTCGGTGTATTTCGGGTTGGTCGATGCCGGCGAGATCTCGACGACACCCGCTTCCTCATAGACCGCCGATGCCGGGATCGACGAGCCGGAGCAATAATGCCCGAACACGGCGACGACGCCCTGAGACACGAGCTGGTTGGCGACCGCGACGGCCTGCTTCGGATCGCAGGCGTCGTCGCCCTGCGCCAGCACCAGCTTCTGCCCCAGGACCCCGCCCGCCTTGTTGAGCGCATCGACCGCCGCCAGCGCGCCGGTCTTCATCTGGTCGCCGAACGCGGCATATTGCCCGGTCAGCGGCCCTGCGACCGCGATCTTGATATCCGCCCGCGCCGGCCCTGCGGCGAGCGCCGCGACCGCCGCCGCCACAAAGAGTATGCTCCGTTTCATGCTTGCCTCCCTCTCGAACCGGTTTCGTTCCCGGCCAATATCCTTTAACCACCAAAAGGCGTTTTGGTGGAGTCATTCTCGATGACCGACGGCGAACTCGGTCCGCGCGCCGGCCGGCTGCCGCTGATCGGCGGGGCGCTGGCGCTGGATTTCTGCAACACGACGAGCGGGCTCGGCATGGCGCACTGCCTCGAGCACCTGAACGGGTTCGAGCATCTGGCGCTGTGGTCGGCTCATGCCGGCGCCGTGACGCCCGCCGAGGCCCACCGGCTGCGCCATCTGGCATTGAACGATCCGGCGGCGGCGCGAGCGGCGCTCGAGCAGGCGCTCAGCCTGCGCCGCACACTGCACGACCTGTTCGAGGCGCTCGCCCATCGCCTTTCGCCGCCCGGCGAGTTGCTCGCAGCCCTCAATGCGGCGCTGGTGCCGAACCTCATGGCGCAGCGGCTGGTCGCGACCCCGTCCGGCTTTGCCTGGCACTACCCGGCGCCAGACGACGCGCTCGACGGGCCGCTGTTGCCGATCGCCCGCTCGGCCGCCGACATCCTGCTCAACGAGCCGCGCGACCGCTTGAAGCAGTGCCCCGGCCATGATTGCGGCTGGCTGTTCCTGGACCGCAGCAAGAACAACATCCGCGTCTGGTGCGAGATGGAAGTCTGCGGCGCCCGCGCCAAGGCCCGGGCCCGAGCAGAGCGACGGCACAATCACTGAACGCCCGCTCAAGGGGCTGACACGCATCAAAGCTGTTGCAACCCTTGAGCGATCGGACTACCTTCCGTCTTATCCGCTATACGAGAATTTAGTCTGATATTTCGGACAAACGACCTTCGTTGACCCGCGCTCCTGGGGAGTGCGGCGCGGCATCGCCTGACAAATTTGCAGAAGCAACGATCGACCGGCCCGCATGAAGCCGGCGCGCCCTCATGGCCTGTATCGCTCGGATAAGTTGCACATTCCCACTAGACCTTTCGACCGGCCGCGCCCCCCCTGCGAGGCGGCGGAGAGAGAACACGTCAACAGGAGGAAACCAGGATGGAACGACGCAACTTCCTCAAAGCCGGGGCTGCGACCGCCGGCACCATGGCCGGTCTACTGGCCTTGAGCGGCAAGAGCGAGGCCGCCGCCAGGACCGAGTTCGTCGCGGCGGCCGGCGGCTCGGCCGGCACGGATCTCTTGATCTTCGACCCGTCGAGCCCCCAGTTCCGCGGATTGACCCAAGGTTTCAACCGGCGCTGGACCGCGCCCAATGCTGCCGTTGTGTTCGTGCCCCTGACCGAGACCGGCGCCGCCGAGGCGCTGAGCAATGTCGTCTCCGGCGGCTGGGCGCAGAATTTCCGGGTTCGTGGCGGCGGCCACTGCTACGAGGATTTCGTCTTCAACGCCGACACGCGCGCGATCATCGACGTGAGCCTCTTGAACCGGGTCGGCTATGATGCGGCGCGCGGCTGCTACTTCGCCCAGGCCGGCGGTACCAACTGGGACCTTTATCGCCATCTCTACTGGCAGTTCGGCAAGACGCTGCCAGCCGGCTCCTGCTATTCGGTCGGGCTCGGCGGCCACATCTGCGGCGGCGGCTATGGGCTGATGTCGCGCGCCTTCGGCCTGACGGTCGACTGGCTGACCGGCGTCGACGTGGTGACGATCGACCAGAACGACAGCGCTCAGCTGCGCCACGTGACGAACCAGAGCAGCAATGCCAACGACCAGTTGCTCTATTGGGCCCATACCGGCGGCGGCGGCGGCAATTTCGGGCTTATCACCCGCTATGAGTTCGCGGAGTTGCCGACGGCGCCGCAGAATGCCGAGCTGATCGTGCTCGCCTGGAACTGGTCCGACATCATCGCCGGCGGCGGTGCCTCGTACCTCGGCGGCATCCTCGATTACTTCCAGGATCTGACGCTCAACGGCGGCAACAGCATCTTCGGGCTGCTGAAGCTCAACCATTCGAGCGCCGGCCAGGTGAAGATCATCATCCAGGCGAACTACGACGGCCCGATCGGCTCAACCAGCGCCCTACCGCTGGTGAACAGCCTCCTGGCCAAGCACGGCGTCGCCAACGTCGTGGAGCCGCGGGGTGCCATCATCGGCCATCCGGTCTCGGCACCCGCATCCTCCGCCTATGTCGACTATCGCTGGTGGCAGGTCGTGCAGGATCTGAACGGCTCCGGCGACAATCAGAAGGGCAAATATAAATCCGCTTACATGCGCGCGGGCTTCCCGGCCAACCAGGTGCAGACGATCTACAAGTACCTGACGCAGAGCCGGACCGACAGCTCAGGCAACCCGGTCGACCTGTCCTCCTCGCTGCTCCAGGTCGATACGTACGCCGGCCAGATCAACACGGTGGCCCCGACGGCGACGGCGGTCTGGCAGCGCAGCTCGATCTTCAAGCTGCAATACCAGACCTATTGGCAGGACCAGACCGAAGGGCCGAGCGCCAACGGCGATAACCACATCGCCTGGATCCGCGACTTCTATACCGAGATGTACGCGGCCTACGGTGGCATCCCGGACCCGGCCCAGGACCAGACCAACAATGTCGACGGCTGCTACATCAACTATCCGGACGTCGACCTGGACGCGCACGGCCCCGCGACGGCGCTCCGGCTCTACTACGGCGGCAACCTGCCCCGCCTGATCCAGGCCAAGCGGACTTGGGACCCGAACAACCGGTTCCACCATGCCCAGTCGATCCCGCTGGCATGACGACACTGGAGTAAAGCATGGGGCGGGCGACCCGGTCGCCCGCCCCCTCTCGAGGCTAGACCAGGAAGGCGAGGCGCGCCGGGCTGCCGATCGGCACGTACTGATCGGTGAACACCGGCTTGCCGGTCGCGTGATCGATCTTGAAGATCGCGATCGCATCGCTGCGCTGGTTGGTGGTGTAGAAGAACTTGCCGGTCGGGTCGATCGAGAAGCTGCGCGGATAGTCGCCCATGGTCTGGGTATGGCCGACCAGCGACGGCAGACCGCTCGCGTCGAGCGCGAAGGTCGCGATGCTGTCGTGCAGGCGGTTGGCGGCATAGAGGAACCGGCCGTCCGCCGACACCGCCACTTCCGAGCCGTAGCTCGTGCCGACGAACTGCGCCGGCAGGGCCGAGACAGTGTCGAGCAGAGTGAGCGCGCCGGTGCTGCCATTGTAGGCATAGGTCAGGAGGACCGAGCTTTCCTCGGTCAGCGCATAGACGACCCGGCCGCTCGGATGGAAGGCCAGATGGCGCGGGCCCGAGCCCGGAGGCGCCGCCGTGAACGGCACCGCGGCCGGTGTAAGCTGCCCCGTGCTCGAATCGAAGCGCCAGGAATAGATCCGGTCCTGCCCGAGATCGACATGCAGGACGAAGCGCCCGGACGGATCGCTGTGGATGTAATGGGCGTGCGGCGCGTCATGGCCGCTGTTGGCGAAGCTGCCCGGCGGCGCGCCGGCGGGCGTCGTCGGCCCGACATTGCCCGTGTCGGTCTTGACGTCGGTCGCGTTGCCGAGGGTGCCGTCGGCATGGATCGGCAGCACCGCGATCGAACCGCCATTGTAATTGGCGACAAACAGGAACTTGCCCGAGGGATGCGGGTTGAGATAAACGGGCGCGCCGCCCTGCGAGCTCACCACATTGAGCGCCGACAGGCTGCCGGTCGCGCGATCGATGCGGAAGGCGCTGACCGACCCGCTGGTCGTGCCGTTGAAATTGTCGATCTCGTTCGTCGCATAGAGCGTGCGGCCGTCGAGCCCGGATGTGATCCAGGACGGGTTCACGACGTCCGCAAACAGGTTCGCCTGCGTCAGCGCGCCGGTGGCGAGATCGATCCGGAACTGATAGATGCCGCCGCCGTTCGGCGTGTAGCACCCGGCATAGGCGAGTATGCCGCGCCCCGCAGCGGCCGGTTCCGCCGTCGCCGCAAGAGCTTTCGGCATGAGTCCTGTCATCGCCAGCGCCGTCGCCCCCGCAAGCATTTCGCGCCGCGAGACCCCGGCGCCGGATACGTCGATTTCTTCGTTGGATGGCATGGGTTTTCCTCCTCTGTCGACCGATTCTCTGTGGTTCTGTGCAGGGAAGATGCTGAGGAAGCCGATGCGCAACGCCGGCCCTGCCTCTTGGCGGGTCGCTTACCGCGAAAGGAAGTATCTATGTCCGATATACCAGACTTAAGTCCGGTATGTAGGATATGGTATCTAGCGGCATGCTTGCCGTCAATCCACGTGCACTCGCCGCTGCCGCACTCGGCATGGTTAGCGCGTCGTTAAGGAGGCTGGTCCTACCCTCTCGGCTCCTACCGCCGGATCGGACCCTTCCATGCCGTTCGTCACTCAGAATCTCGAGATCAATTCCCTGTTTCCGACGCCTTTCGTCGTGCTGCAGCTCGGCGGCGACGATGGTGCCAACGAGCGGCTCAAGGCGCGCATCCTGGCGCGCGTCGAAAGCCATCCCTCGGTGTTGAAGAGCAACCGCGGCGGCTGGCAGTCGGACACGGATTTCCAGGACTGGGCCGGGCCCGAGGGTGAAGCGCTGTTGGCGGTTGCGAGCGAGATCGGCACCAAGATCAGCGCGCGCCAGACGGCCGACGGTTTCGTGCCGGCCGACTTCCCGTGGAAGGTCAACGCCTGGGCCAACGTCAACCGGGCCGGCAACACCAACGACATGCACACGCATGCTGGCGCCTATTGGTCGGGCGTCTATTACGTCGACGATGGCGGTGTCGAGGCTGGCGGGGTCGAGGCTGGCGGTGTCGAGGCTGGCGGGGCGCTCGAGCTGATGGATCCGCGCGGGGTCATGCCGATGATGTATGCGCCGTTGGTCCGCATCGGCATCAAAGGCTGCTTGACCGCCGGCGGCTCGGAAACCTTCCAGCCCCGCACGGGCAATATGGTGCTGTTCCCGGCCTGGCTATTCCACGCGGTGCAGCCCTACCGAGGCGACGGCGTCCGGATCTCCGTGGCATTCAATCTGGGGGTCTGAGCGAGGCGGCGTCATGGCTACTCCGTCGCCGAACCTCCCGCGCCCGGCACCGGCCCGCCTGGTCCCCGAACTGCTGGTGGCCGATGTCAGGAAAAGTCTCAGCTTCTGGCGCGACCTGTGCGGCTTCCGCGTCGCCTATGACAGATTGGACGAAGGCTTCGCCTATCTCGACCGTGACGGTGCACAGGTGATGCTGGAAGAGCGTGGGCGCGGCCGAAACTGGGTGACGGGGCCGATGGAACCGCCGCTCGGCCGCGGCGTCAATTTCCAGATTGCCGTGCAATCGCTGAAGCCGATCCTGGCAGCACTTGAAGGCGCCGGCTGGCCCTTATTCATGGCGCCTGAACGAAAACTGTACCGCACAGGCAGCGTCGAGACCGAGGTCCACCAGTTCCTGGTGCAAGACCCGGATGGCTATCTGATCCGCTTCTCCGCGTCCATGGGCGAACGCTAGCGGGCGAGCTGCGGGCCGGCGACAGCGAGCCGGTGCCGGAGGAAGCGACGCATCGGCCGTTCGTACCCGCGATGCAACGGCAGGGCGATCGCCAACAAGACCGCGCGCATCGCCTGGAAGCTGATGGCCACCGGGGAAAGCTACCGACCCGGCGACACCCGAGCGATGCCGGGCGCGGTCTGACCGGACCGACGGAATAGGCGGGCTGCCCACCCGCCCATCCGTCGACAGCCGGCCTTGCAAGCAGACGAGCAGAGGGTGGGCTCGGGCGAGCCGGGGCGGAAAGGTAAACCGAGGGATCCAGTGGCGTTGGAAGCAGCGTCTCAACCCTGTATGGACCTTCCGTCGCGCAAACCCTCTTGGCCAGTGGCAACGCGCCACGGGAAACAGGCCGGACATATGGACGCAAGCGTATCGATCCGAAATCTGCCCGACCAACTTGCAAGCAAGGGGCCGTCCACATATGGATCTCCGCCTCTCACGGGCATGACGATAGCGGACGACGGCTCGGTAAATTAGCTCTCGAACCGCGTCGGCCGCGGGAAGCCGGTCGGCACCATGCGGCCGGACGAGCCGCGGCCGGTCTTCCAGGCGGTCAGGTCTGGCTCGGAACGGACGCGCGAGCCGGCGGGCCAGCTCAAGCCCTCGGCCAGGACGATGACCTTGGCGTCGGCAAGTCCGCCGTCCTTGTATTTCTGCAGGATGACGCCCCTGCCCTTCGACATCTCCGGGATCTCGGCCAGCGGCAGGACCAGGAGCTTGCGGTTGTCGCCGACCAGGGCCAGCGCGTCGCCGGTGAACGGCAGGCAGAAGCGCGCGGTCGCCCCCTCGGCCGGGTTCATGACCTGCTTGCCGGCGCGGGTCTGCGCCTGCGCCTCGTCCTGGTTGACGACGAAGCCGCGGCCGTCGGTCGAGACCAGCATGAGCTTCTCGCCCGGCCGATAGGGCCTCAGCGCCACGATCTCCGCCTCGTTCGGCAGGTCGATCATCAGCTTCAAGGGCTCGCCATGGCCGCGACCGCCCGGCAGCTTGTCGATGCCGACCGTGAAGAAGCGGCCGTTGGACGCGAACACCAGCAGACGGTCCGTCGTCTGCGTCTCGACGGCGAAGCGCGGCCCGTCGCCCTCCTTGTAGCGCTGGTCGGCCAAGGGCACGTTGTGGCCCTTGACCGCGCGGATCCAGCCCTTCTCGGAGCAGAGCACGGTTACCGGCTCGCGCTCGACCAGCGCATGGACCGGGACCACGACGGCGGACGGCGCACCGCCAAGCTCGGTCCGGCGCCGGCCGAGCTCGGTGTGCGGGCCGAACTCCTCCTTCATCTCGAGCACTTCCTCGTCGATCGCGGCCCAGCGCAGGCTCTCGTCGGCGAGCAGCGCCTCGAGCCCGGTCGCCTCGACGGCGAGATCGTCGATTTCCTTCTGGATCGCCAGCTGCTCGAGCTTGTGGAGCGCGCGCAAACGCAGGTTCAGGATGGCGTCGGCCTGGAGTTCGGTCAGCTCGAACCGCTCCATCAACGCCGTCTTCGGATGGTCGGCCTCGCGGATGATGCGGATCACCTCGTCGAGATTGAGATAGACCACCATCTGGCCGCGCAGGATCTCCATGCGGCGGCCGATCGCTTCCAGCCGATTGCGCGAGCGGCGCTCGAGCACGACCAGGCGATGGTCGAGGAACTCTCTGAGCGCCTCCTTGACGCTCATGACCCGCGGCACGCCCTCAGCGTCGAGGACGTTGAGGTTCAAGGGAATGCGCACTTCGAGGTCGGTCGAGCGGAAGAGCGACTCCATGAGCACGTCGGGATCGACGTTGCGGGTCTTGGGCTCGAAGACGAGGCGGATCTGCTCTGCCGATTCCTCCCGGATGTCGGCCAGAAGCGGCAGCTTCTTCTCTTCCAAGAGCTCGGCGATCTTCTCGATCAGCCGGGCCTTCGGCACCATGTAGGGGATCTCGGTCACGACGATCTGGTAGGCGCCGAGCGGTAGCGGCTCCTTCTCCCAGCGCGCGCGCAGCCGGAAGCTGCCGCGCCCCGTCGCATAGGCCTGGCGGATATTCTCCTCGGTCTCGACCAGCACGCCACCGGTCGGGAAATCCGGGCCGCGCACGACCTCCGTCAGCGCCTCGAGCGAGCAGTCGGGATGGGCGATCATCAGGCGCAGGCCGTCGCACAGCTCACCGACATTGTGCGGCGGGATGCTCGTCGCCATGCCGACGGCGATGCCGGTGGCGCCGTTCGCCAGCAGGTTCGGGAAGCGCGACGGGAGGACGACCGGCTCCTCGCCCTCGCCGTCATAGGTGCTGCGGAAATCGACCGTGTCGTTGTCGATCCCGTCCATGAGCGCGCGGGCGACGATGGTGAGCCGGCTTTCCGTGTAACGCATGGCCGCAGCGTTATCGCCGTCGACATTGCCGAAATTGCCCTGGCCGTCGACCAGCGGATAGCGCTGGGCGAAATCCTGCGCGAGCCGCACCAGCGCCTCGTAGATCGAGGCGTCGCCGTGCGGGTGATACTTACCGATGACGTCGCCCACGACGCGGGCGCATTTCTTGTAGCCGGCGTCGGGGTCGAGTCTCAGCTGGCGCATCGCCCACAGGATCCGGCGATGCACCGGCTTCAGGCCGTCGCGCACATCCGGCAGCGAGCGCGCCATGATGGTCGAAAGCGCATAGGACAGGTAGCGCTCCGACAGGGCGTCGTGCAGTTCGGTGTCGCGGATTTCGCCGGCGGCGGAGGTCGAGGCCATGGATACTCTTCGTGCTCGTCAAATGTCGGACGCCGATCCCTATCCGTCATCCGCGCGAAGGCGGGCATCCAGTCCGTTCCGCGCGACCGCGCAGAAAAGACTCATGTCGCCGCAGACGCGGCTCGCGCTGGATTCCCGCCTCCGCGGGAATGACGAGAGGAAAGGCGCCCCCTAACTCATCCCACGAGATATGGCCACGAGCCGGCCGAGTCGGTCAACCTATCGTGTGGGATCAGGCCGACGCTGGGGCACGGGCTCCAGGTCTGGTTCGCTGCCGCCAAGTCTCGCGAGGCGCGCTTGCGCGGAAAGCCTCCACAATCGATCAACATATCGCGTGCGCGCAGGCGGCAGGCCGCGGCCGTACGGCGCCAGGGCCTGGCGTTCGAGGAAGCTTGCGGTGAGCGCCAGCCCGTCCAGCAGGTCCTCGGCATCGGAGCCGCCGCTGCCGAGGCCGCCGAGCAGGCGCGGCAGGACCAGGAGCCTGTCCTTGTAGGCAACACCGGCGTCCTGGCTGACCGCCCGGCCGGTGCGCGGCGACACCCAGGCGAGATCGTCGCGCGAGCCGGTGACGGCGCAGGCCGTGAGATCGAGCCCATATCCCAGCTCGCGCAACAGATCGACCTCCCAGGCGAGATGGGCGGCGGCATAGCCCTCGTCGCGGTCGAGCGCGCCCAGGAGCCGTATGAGCCCGTCGAACGCCGCCGGGTGTGCTTCCCGTTCGGGCAAAGCCACCTCGGTCAGCGCCACCGCCGCCTCGAGGCAGCCGAGCCTGAGCGGATCATCGAGCAGGCCCGCGACATAGCTGGTGCCGGGCTCGATCTGCAGATGGCCGAGATGCTCCTCGAGCCGGGCGCGCCAGGTCGCGGTCACGTGCGTGCCGGGTTCGTAGGCGCCGCGCTGCCGGCTCTTGGCGCCGCCACGGACGAGACCGCGCTGCCGGCCGTGCGCGCGGGTCAAGAGCGAGACGATCAGGCTCCCCTCGCCTTGCCGGCGAGCACCAAGCACGATCGCCTCGTCGGTCCAGTCCACCGGCGGCTCAGGGGTCGTATTCGAGCCCGATCGCGGCGTAGCGCTCGCGGTCCTCGGCCCAGTCCTCGCGCACCTTGACGAACAGGAACAGGTGGACCCGGCGCTCCAGCATCTTCTCGAATTCGGCGCGCGCACGCTCGCCCAGGCGCTTGATCTGCCGGCCGCCCTTGCCCAGCACGATCGCCTTCTGGCTCGCGCGCTGGACATAGATCACCTGGGAGATCTTGACGCTGCCGTCCTTGAGATCCTCCCAGGCTTCGGTCTCGACCGTTGTCTCGTACGGCAGCTCATCATGGAGCTGCAGGAACAGCTGCTCGCGCGTCACCTCGGCCGCGAGCAGGCGCTGCGGCACGTCCGACAGCTGGTCCTCCGGATAAAGCCAGGGGCCCTCCGGCAGGCGCTCGAGCAGGTATTTCTCGATGTCGGCGACGCCGTCGCCGCTCAGGCCCGAGATCATGAAGACCCGGTCGAAGACGCCTTCGAGATCGAGCGCGCCTGCGAGCTGCAGCAGCTTCTCATGGCGCGCCGCATCGGTCTTGTTGAGCGCGAGTACGGCGCGCCGCCCCGCCTCCTTCAGGCTCGCGACGATCGCTTTCACCTCGTCGGTCAAGCCGTCGGCCGCATCGACCAGCAGCAGGATCACGTCCGCATCGGCCGCCCCGCTCCAAGCGGCCGCAACCATGGCACGGTCGAGCCGGCGCTTCGGCCGGAAGATGCCCGGCGTATCGATATAGATCACCTGGGCCGCATCCAACACCTGGATGCCCAGCACGCGCGTTCGCGTCGTCTGGACCTTGGGCGAGACGATCGACAGCTTGGCGCCGACCAGCCGGTTCAACAACGTCGACTTGCCGGCATTCGGCGCGCCCAGGATCGCGACATAGCCGCATTTGGTGGCGTTCGCGGTCATGGGGTTCCTCCTTTGGCGCTGCCGCTGATGCGGGCCAGCAAGATGGCGGCCGCGGCCGCTTCGGCCAGGCGCTTCGAGGCGCCGCTCGCCACCTCCTCGGCCTCGCCCTCGACTGATGCTGACACGGTGAACACGGGCTGATGCGGCGGCCCGTCGGTCTTGACGAGACGGTAGACCGGCAACGGCCGCCCCCGCCCCTGCGCCCATTCCTGAAGCGCCGTTTTCGGATCCTTGGGCGGCGTCAGCGACGCGTTCATGCGCGGGGTCCAGCGCTCGACAACGAAGCGGCGGGCGGCCTCCAGCCCGCCATCGACATAGAGTGCGGCAATGACCGCCTCGCACACGTCGGCGAGCAGGCTCGGATTGTGCCGGGCGGCGCCATCGTCGAGCGCCGGCAGGCGGACATGATCGGCGAGATCGATGTCGGTCGCGACGGCGGCGAGCGTCTCCTTCCGCACGAGGTCGGCATGGCGGCGAGCGAGCGCTCCTTCCGCTTCGCGCGGGAACGCCGCCATCAGCATCTCGGCCACCAGCAGGCCCAGCACCCGGTCGCCGAGGAACTCGAGCCGCTCGTATCCCAGCGAGCGGCGCGCGCCGCGGCGGTCGCGCCGGCCGGCGGCGACATAGGCGGCGCTGCGATGGGTCAAGGCCTCCTCGAGCAGCCCGGCATCGACGAAGCGGTGACCGAGCTCGCCTTCGAGCGCGCTGCGCTGCCCCGGAGCCGTGACCGCATCGCTCATTGCACCACCCGCATCAGTCGATCCCAGCGGATCCGACCCGGCCATTCCCAAATCCTCCACCACGCCTCGTGCGGGACGATCGAAAAGAAGCGCAGATCGGCGCGCCCGACCAGGTTCTCGAGCGGGATATAGCCTACCTTGGTCAACATGCGGCTGTCCTGGGAATGCTCGCGATTGTCGCCCATGACGAAGAGATGGCCGTCCGGCACGACATAGATGCTGGTGTCGTCGAGCGGCCCGTCATCCTTCTCCTGCATGATCTCGTGCGCGACGCCGTTCGGCAGCGTCTCGATGAAACGGGGGAACGAGAGCTTCGTCGCCCCGTCGTCAACCACCAGCGGCGCCGTCGGCTCGCGCCGGACCGGCTCATCATTGATGGTGAGCACGCCATGGATCATCTGGATCCGGTCGCCCGGCAGCCCTACGACGCGCTTGATATAATCCTGGTCCGGATCGGCCGGTAGCCGGAAGACGACAACGTCGCCCCGCGCCGGCAGCCGGCCGAACAGCCGTCCCGCGACCGGCGGATACCAGAGCGGCAGCGAATAGCGGCTGAAGCCGTAGGCGAACTTGGAGACGAACACATAGTCGCCGACGAGCAGCGTCGGCACCATTGACCCGGACGGGATCGAAAACGGCTCATAGACGAAGCTGCGCACGGCGAGCGCCAGCAGGACGGCCCAAAGGAGCGTGCGAACGATCTCCACCGGCCCGTCCCGTTCTTTTCTGCGTCTTCTCATGGGCGTCGCGTGCGGCGCTTCAAGGCCGCGGCATTCGGATCAGTGCACGCCGGTGAACATGCGCGAAAAGCGGATCGCCCACGGCCATTCCCAGACCTGCCACCAGGGGGCGACATTGTCGTCGTAGGAAAAGAAGCGGAACTCGGCCCGGCCGACCAGGTTCTCGAGCGGCACGAAGCCCACGCCGTTGTTGCGCGGCGGCACGCGGCTGTCGAGCGAGTTGTCCCGGTTGTCGCCCATGGCGAAGATGCTGTCGGCCGGCACTTCAAAGACCGGCGTGTTGTCATAGGTGCCGGTGCCCGGCTTCTGCAGCTTCAGGATCGGATGCTGGCGCCCCTCGGGCAGCGTCTCGATGAACTGCGGCGTCTCGATGTTGCGCTGATATTCCGTGTCGTAGAAATCCTCGGTCCGCGACAGCTCGACCGGCTTGCCGTTCACGTTCAGCACGCCGTCGACCATCTGGATCTTGTCGCCGGGCAGCCCGATCACCCGCTTGATGTAGTCGACCGACGGATCGCGCGGCAGCTTGAACACGACGACGTCACCGCGCGCCGGCAGGCGGCCGAAGATCCGGCCGGAGAACGGCGGATGGATCAGCGGAAACGAATAGCGGCTGAAGCCGTAGGAATATTTCGAGACGAAGACGTAGTCGCCGATCAGCAGCGTCGGGATCATCGAGCCCGAGGGGATGTTGAACGGCTCGAACGCGAAAGTCCTGAGGATCAGGACGACGAGCCCCACGGTCACGACAGTTTTGACGATCTCGAAGAAGCTGTCGCCGCTCTTCGTCTTGCTCTTGGTCACAGCGGCCATCGGGGCTCACGGGTTGGGGTTATCGGTTTCGGGCGATAGGCGGGACGCTGGCCGCCATGAAGCGCGGCGCGCGAGCCGGCGTCAAGCATTCGCGGGCACCGCGACAATCATGACCATCGCTTCGGCGAGCGGCGGCTCGTCGGTGAGCGTCAGATGGATCTGCGCCACCATGCCGGGCGGGGTCATCGCGTCGAGGCGCGCCCGGGCGCCGCCGGTCAGCTGCAGCGTCGGCTGCCCGCTGGCCAAGTTGACGACGCCGATGTCGCGCCAGAACACGCCGGCGCGGAAGCCGGTGCCGAGCGCCTTGGAGCAGGCTTCCTTGGCCGCATAGCGCTTGGCGTAGGTCGCCGCCCGCTGCGCCCGCCGGTCGGCCTTGGCCCGCTCGACCGGCGTGAAGCAGCGCTCGGTGAACTTGTCGCCGTAGCGCTCCAGCGTCTTCTCGATGCGGCGGATGTCGATGAGATCGGTGCCGAGGCCCAGGATCATCATGCTTCCGCCCCGGCGCGCGCCGCGTCCATGGCCTGCCGCATTCCGTGGATCGACGCTTCCAGCCCGACGAAGATCGCCTCGCCGATCAGGAAATGGCCGATGTTGAGCTCCGCGATCTCAGGCAGCGCCGCGACGTCGCGGACCGTATCGTAATCGAGCCCGTGCCCGGCATGGACCTCGAGCCCCAGCGCATGACCGTGGGCCGCGGCCTCGGCCAGGCGCTCAAGCTCGCGCTGCCGCTCCGGGCCCGGGGCGGCGTGGCAATAGGGCCCAGTGTGGAGCTCGACGACCGGCGCGCCCAGGCGCCGCGCCATGTCGAGCTGCGCCTTGTCGGGTGCGATGAACAGCGAAACGCGGATGCCCGCGTCCCGGAGCTGCGCGATCTTGGGCGCCAGCTCGTTATGGCCGGCGACCGCATCGAGCCCGCCCTCGGTCGTGCGCTCCTCGCGCCGCTCCGGCACGAGGCAGGCGGCGTGCGGCCGGTGCCGGAGCGCGATCGCGACCATCTCGTCGGTCGCCGCCATCTCGAGATTGAGCGGCAGGTTGATCGTCGTCATCAGGCGGTCGATGTCCTCGTCGCTGATGTGGCGCCGATCCTCGCGCAGATGTGCCGTGATGCCGTCGGCGCCGGCCTGGGCCGCGAGCAGGGCCGCGCGCAGGGGCTCGGGGTGGCTGCCGCCGCGGGCGTTCCGCACAGTTGCGACATGGTCGATGTTGACGCCGAGCCGAAGATGCTGATGGACGTACGCCATGGGTTCTCGCTCGTTTCTGAGGATCAGGTGGGCAACGGCGTCAGCTGCGCGCGCGTTCCACCGAATTGATCGACGGCATCGCTCTCAGGGCCGCGATCAGGTTGGTCAGATGCTTGACGTCCTTGACCTCGATGTCCACCAGGATCTCGAAGAAGTCGTTCGCCCGGTTGGTGATCTTGAGGTTGGTGATGTTGCCGGCATTCTTGCCGATCACCGTCGTCAAGTTGCCGAGCGCGCCCGGCTCGTTGCCGATCATGACCGAGATGCGGCCGATATGGCTGTGCCCCTCGTCGGTCTGGTCCCAGGCCACGTCGAGCCAGCGCTCCGGCGTATCGGCGAAGCTCTCGAGCGTCTCGCAGTCGATCGTGTGGATCGTGACCCCTTTGCCGGTGGTCACGATGCCGACGATGCGGTCGCCCGGCAACGGATGGCAGCAGCCGGCGTAGTGCAGCGCCATGCCCGGGATGAGCCCGCGGATCGGCACCGCATTGTCGGAGCTTTTCGAGCGAGCACGCGGCAGCGGCACGACCTTGGCCGTCTTGGTCTCGACCCGGTTCGGGAAGACGGCGTTCAGCACCTCGCCCTTGGTGACGAGCCCCTCGCCGACTGCGGCATAAAGGTCTTCCACGGTCGTGACCGCGAAATTCTTCGTGACCGCTTCGAGCGCCTTTTCCGACAGTTCCTGATGCTCGTGCCGGAACGCCTTGGTCAGGATCTCCTTGCCGAGGTTCAGGTACTGCGCGCGCTGCTGGGCGCGGATGAAGCGGCGGATGCGCGCCCGCGCCTTGCCGGTGACGACGAAGCGTTCCCAGGTCGGCGACGGCGTCTGCGCCTTGGACGTGATGATGTCGACCTGGTCGCCATTCGCGAGCTGCGAGCGCAGCGGCACGATCCGTCCGTTGATCTTGGCGCCGACGCAGGTATCGCCGACCTGGCTGTGGACGGCATAGGCGAAGTCGACCGGCGTCGCCCCGCGCGGCAGCGCGATCAGGTCGCCCTTGGGCGTGAAGCAGAACACCTGGTCCTGGAACATCTCGAGCTTGGTGTTCTCGAGGAATTCCTCCGGCCCCGACGCGTGCTCCAGAATGTCGAGCAGCTCGCGCAGCCAGCGGTACTGCTTGCCCTCGGTCCGGCCGGCGTTCTGCTTGTAGCTCCAGTGCGCTGCGACACCGAGTTCCGCCACCTCGTGCATCTCACGCGTGCGGATCTGCACCTCGATACGCTGGCGCTCGGGCCCGAAGATGCCGGTATGGAGCGAGCGGTAGCCGTTCGGCTTCGGTGTCGAGATATAGTCCTTGAAGCGCCCATGCACGACCGGGTAATGGCTGTGGATGACGCCCAGCGCCTGGTAGCATTCGCCCACGGTCTCGACCGTGACGCGGAAGGCCATGATGTCGGACAGCTGCTCGAAGCCCACGTTCTTGCGCTGCATCTTGCGCCAGATCGAATAGGGCGTCTTCTCGCGGCCGGTCACGGTCGCCTCGTCGAGGCCGCCTTCCTTGAGCGTCTCCGTCAGCTGATTGATGACCTTCTCGACGAGACTGCCGCCTTGCTCCTTCAGGAACGCGAAGCGCGTCTTGATCGATTCGCGCCCCTCGGGATGCAGCTCGGCGAACGCCAGATCCTCGAGCTTGTCCTTCATCTGGTGCATGCCGATACGCTCGGCGAGCGGCGCGTAGATCTCCATGGTCTCGCGCGCAATCCGGCGGCGTTTCTCGTCGCTCTTGATGTAGTGCAGCGTCTCCATGTTGTGCAGGCGATCGGCGAGCTTCACCAGCAGCACCCGGATGTCCTCGGACATCGCGAGCACGAGCTTGCGGAAATTCTCGGCCTGCTTCGTCTGGTCTGACTGCAGCTCGAGGCGCGACAGCTTGGTGACGCCGTCGACGAGCCGGGCGATGTCCCGGCCGAACAGCCGCTCGATATCGTCGAGCGTCGCGACCGTGTCCTCGACCGTGTCGTGGAGCAGGCCGGTGACGATCGACGCGGAGTCGAGCTTCATCTGGGCCAGGATGCCCGCGACCTCGACCGGATGGGAGAAATAGGGGTCGCCCGATGCTCGCTTCTGCGAGCCGTGAGCTTGCATGGAGAAGACGTAGGCGCGATTGAGCGCATCTTCGTCGGCGTTCGGGTCGTAGGCCTTGACGCGCTCGACCAGGTCGTACTGGCGGATCACGGTTGTCGCGCCCCAAGAAACGAACGGCCAAGAAACGAATGGCCAAGGGACGAACGGCCCGACGCATCACGTCGGGCCGTCATCACAAACATGCTGCGAGTGCGGCGACTCATCGGGGAAGTTGGCTGTTGTGCCACGCGACCAGACGCTCGCCCACGCGGGGTCAGATCTCGTCGGAGAAGTCGGCGTCGCCGAGTTTCTCTTCCACCTCGGACTCGAGGTCGACCTCGCCTTCCTCGACATCGACGAACTGCATGTCGTCCTTGAGCTCCTCGTCGATCGCCTGCGCACCGGCACCATCGGGCCAGGTCTGCTCGTCGATCGACAGCTCGGTATCTTCCTCCGGCTCGTCGATCTCCGGCTGCTTCTGCAGGCCGGTCACGAGGGCGTTCTGCAGCGCATCGACCTCGATCGTGTATTCCGCGATCTCGCGCAGCGCCACGACCGGATTCTTGTCATTGTCGCGGTCGACCGTGATCAATGCGCCAGATGCGATATCCCGCGCCCGCTGTGCCGCCACGAGAACCAGCTCGAAGCGGTTCGGCACTCTCGTCACGCAATCTTCAACCGTTACACGCGCCATTCTGGTCAAGCCCGCCGAATTAATGGGTAGCAACGAGATATACGACGCGGGCAATCATGGTGCAATGCCGAGATCTTCATAACGGCCCCGCTTCTCTTGCCGCGCAGCCTTGCCGCAGCCTCATGAATGGCGCGCCCGCACCCCGGCGCGCGAGTCACGGGTTCACGGCAGGCGCCGCGTCGTCTGCTCCGGGCCGATGCCTGCGAGCATTTCTCGGATATCACGGCCGTCGACCGGATGGCGCCACTCCGGCGCCACGTCGGCGAGCGGCTGCAGCACGAAGGCCCGCTCGTGCAGCCGCGGGTGCGGCAGCACCGGCCAATCGCCCGAGGGCCAGCCGTCCGAAACGATATCGCCGTGGGCCAAGAGATCGAGATCTAGCACGCGCGGCCCGTTGACGATGTCGCGCACCCGTCCGAACGCCTCTTCGATGCGATGCAGCCTCTCGAGCACCGGCGCCGGGCCAAGCGCCGTCTCGACCGCCACCACGCCGTTCACAAACCAGGGCTGGTCCGAGATCGGCACCGGTGCCGTCTCGTACCAGGCCGAGCGCGCAACGACCTTGAGGCCGGACCGGTTGAGCGCCTTCAGGGCCGCCTCCAGCGTCGCCCGCGGGCTGCCATGGACCGGGCTCGGCATGTTGGCCCCCAGCGCCACCAGAATCATGAGCCCAGCCCTCCCTTGCTCGTCCTCGGCGCCCTGGCGCCCGACGCGCGCTCGAGACGCAAGCTTATTGATCATACAAATTGCCCCAAAAAACCGGACTTGCCACCCCTCCATCTCCTATTCCATAATTCCGTCACTATTTAATGCTTAGCCCCACATGCATTAATCCGGCAAATTCGCCCAAAAGGATTTTAATAAGATGGTATTCTACCCACAGGAGCGGCTAGGGCTTTTCATCGACGGCGCAAATCTCTACGCCGCTGCCCGCGCGCTCGGCTTCGATATTGATTACAAAAAGCTGCTAGACGTATTTCGCAAGAATGGCCAATTGATTCGCGCCTTCTATTACACAGCCTTGATTGAAGATCAGGAATATTCGCCGATCCGGCCGCTGGTCGACTGGCTCGATTACAACGGCTATACCATGGTCACGAAGCCGACCAAGGAATTCACCGATGCGACGGGCCGGCGCAAGCTCAAAGGCAATATGGATATTGAGCTCGCGATCGACGTGATGGAGATGGCCGAGCATCTCGACCACGTCGTGCTGTTCTCGGGCGACGGCGATTTCCGGCGGCTGGTGGAGGCCGTCCAGCGCAGGGGCGTGCGCGTCACCGTCGTCTCCACGGTGCGCTCCAACCCGCCGATGGTGGCCGACGAGCTTCGACGCCAGGCCGACACCTTCATGGAGCTGCAGGATCTGGCGCCCAGCATCATGCGCGCCCATGTGCATCGCGAGGCGCTGCCGCCCGATGAAGACGACGAGGACGAGGACGACGAGGCATAGTCGCGCCCGCCTCTGCTGCATCTGCTCATGTTGAACTCCGATTCTTGCGGACCGGCGCCGGACTGCCGGCTGTGCCCTCGCCTCGCCGCGTTCCGCGACGACCACCGCGCGCGATATCCGGACTGGCACAATGCGCCGGTCCCGTCGTTCGGCGGCGCCGATGCGCGCCTGCTGATCGTGGGATTGGCGCCGGGCCTCAGGGGAGCCAATCGCACGGGTCGCCCCTTCACCGGTGATTATGCCGGCGACCTGCTCTACGCGACGCTCGTCAAGTTCGGCCTCGCAGAGGGGCAATACGGGCAGGCGCGCGACGATGGCCTTGAGCTCAAGGGCGCGCGCATCACCAACGCGGTGCGCTGCGTGCCGCCGGAGAACAAGCCGGACCCGTCGGAGATCAAGAACTGCCGGCCGTTCCTCGTCGCGGAGCTGGCCGCCCTCGGCCGGCTCAAGGCGATCCTGGCGCTGGGCCAGCTGGCCCATACCCAGGTGCTGGCGACGCTCGGGCTCCGGCAAGCCGCCTACAAGTTCGCCCACGGCGCGCAGCATCAGCTGCCGAACGGCCTGATGCTGGCCGACAGCTATCATTGCTCGCGCTACAACACGAACACCGGCAGACTCACGACCGAGATGTTCGAGGCGGTCTTCGCCGGGCTGATGCCAACGCTCGGCTGATCTTTTTTAGCGCGCCCGTCAAATCATGACATTCGATGTCGTGTTTAGGGCGGTATAGCGGTCTCGCACGTTCGAGCGAGGCCCCCATGACCACAGAAGCCCCGGCCCATGACGGGCTGCATGATTTCGATTTCCTCATCGGCCGCTGGCAGGCTCATCTGAAGAAGCTGCTCAATCCGCTGACCGGCTCGACCGAATGGATCGAATACGAAGGCACGTCCGTCACGCGGAAGCTCTGGGGTGACCGCGCCAATACCGAGGAATTCGCGGTCTCCGGCATCGGGCACGACCGACGCATCGAGGCGCAGACCCTGCGGCTTTATAATCCTGAGGCGCGCCAGTGGAGCATCTACCTGGTCGACGCCGCCAAGGGCAATCTGGCGCTGCCACCGGTCATCGGCCAATTCACCGACGGGCGCGGCGAATTCTACGACCACGAGATCTTCGACGGCCGGGCAATCTTCGTCCGCTACGTCTGGTTCGATGTCTCGCCGCAGGCGGCGCGCATGGAGCAGTCCTTCTCGGCGGACGGCGGCCGGACGTGGGAGGTGAACTGGATCTGCTCGCTGACGCGCGACTAGCGCTCGTCGTGGATTCTTCCCTCGCGGTTCCAGCCAGGCCGCTCCGATAAAGCGAGCCCTACAATCCCGGTGATCTCGCCGCCCAAGCCTTGGTGGCCTGGCAGCTTTCCATCGCTCGGGCGTAGGCAGGGCGTGCCGTCGTGCGGGCGAGATAGTCCCGCTCGGTAGAACCGGGGACGTAGTTGCCAGTTCGCAGGCCGAGCAGGAGGGCGTAGCTCACCGAGATATCGGCAGCAGTGAATCGGTCGCCGGCGAGATAGGGGCAATCCCCGAGGCGGCGGATAACCAACCCCAGCCGGCTCTCGAAGGTCTCGCGTGCCCAGCAGGTAACCCGGGCATCTCGCTCGGCTTCGGGCGCCAGTTCGCGACCGACAAAGACGGCGTTCATCGGCCCGGCGAGCCCGGCCTCGCCTAAGTGGAGAAACTGCAGATAGGAAGCGAAGGCGGGATCGTCCGGAGCGACGGCAAGCGAACCTGAGCCGTGGCGGGCGAGCAGGTACTCAAGAATCGCGATCGATTCGACCATGATCGTCTCGCCGTCCTGCAGTGCGGGAATGAAGCCGGCGGGGTTGATCGCGAGGAAATCGCGATCATTCTCGACAGCCAGCAGATCGACCGGGCGCAGCCGATAAGCCAATCCTAATTCCTCAAGCAGCCAGACAACACGGAAGCCACGACCTTCGCCATAGACGGTGAGCATGGTTAAGCGTTCCTGGATTGGGCTAGATATACTAACTCGCAGAGGCAAGCCGGTCGCGCAATGGACTATCGATGGCGCATAACGCGCTCAAGGCTTGGCGCATGTTCGTCACCCTACAGCGCGGGCCCTGCCCACTTTATGGGTTCACGACCTAGCCAAAGAATAGCCGAAACCGTTGACAATCAAAGGTTGTATTGGTAAAATATATCTGCCGCTCAAATCCTGTTAGGCCAACACTGGGGGACGGTGATGGGAAAACTGGCCACGCAGTCATTTGAAAGAGATCATGCACAGTCCGCCACCCAAAAGGCGTTGAATTTTTACAACGCCAACATCGATGATTTCCACCGAGCAATACAAGCGGTAACAAAAATTGAATTAAATAAAAATATCGGCGCTGTATCTGTGAGGTTTTTGCCTGGAGATGAAAACAAGTTCTGCAGGGTGATCATAAATACAAGCACAAAGACCGTCGATATCACCTACGATGGCAGCGATATTTATATATCGGAACCAGCCCACACTCAGTAAATTTGCGCTGTAGACTCATTATGGGAATGCCCTAGACCGCCAGGTAGCGCTGCACCGCTTCGTCGTCGAGTTCGCCGCGATTGCCCGAGACGACGATCTCGCCGCGCTCCATGACGGCAAAGCGGTCGGCGAGTTCGCGGGCGAAGTCGAGATATTGCTCGACCAGCAGGATCGCCATGTCGCCGCGCTCGGCCAGCAGCCGGATCACCCGGCCGATGTCCTTGATGATCGAGGGCTGGATGCCCTCGGTCGGCTCGTCCAGCACCAGGCACTTCGGCCGGGTGACGAGCGCGCGTGCGATCGCCAGCTGCTGCTGCTGGCCGCCCGAGAGATCACCGCCGCGCCGGTGCAGCATCTTGTCCAGCACCGGGAACAGCTCGAAGATCTCGTCCGGGATGGTCGTCTCGCCCTTGGCCGCGGCGAGGCCGGTCTTCAGGTTCTCCAGTACCGTCAGGCGCGGGAAGATCTCGCGGCCCTGGGGCACCAGCGCCAGGCCGGCGGCGGCGCGCTTGTGCGGCGGCAGCTTGTCGATCGGCTGGTCGTTCCACAGGATGCGGCCGGCCGCGATCGGCTGCAGCCCGAAGATGCCGCGCAGCAGGCTGGTCTTGCCGACACCGTTGCGGCCCAAGACGCAGGTCACTTCGCCGAGGCGCGCGGTCAGGCTGACCCGGCGCAGGATCCGGCTCGCCCCATAGGAAAGATCGATCGCGTCGACGGTCAGCATCGGCTCAACGTCCCAAATAGACTTCGATCACGCGCGGATGGTTCTGCACGGCGTCGATCGATCCCTCGGCCAGCACCGAGCCTTCGTGCAGCACCGTGACCTTGGCGCCCAGGCTGCGCACGAACGCCATGTCGTGCTCGACGACGACGATGGTGTGATATTGGGCGAGCCGGGTGATGAGGTCGGCGGTCGCCGCCGTCTCGGCGTCGGTCATGCCGGCGACCGGCTCGTCGAGCAGGATGAGCCGCGGGTCGTGCACCAGCAGCATGCCGATCTCGAGCCACTGCTTCTGGCCGTGGCTCAGAAGTCCGGCCAGATCGTGGCGCCGATGCATGAGGCCGATCTCACCCAGCACGCGCTCGAGCCGCCCGGCCTGCTCGTCGTCGAGCCGGCGGAACAACGTGTGGCGGATGCGCCGGTCGTCCTTGAGCGCCAGCTCGAGGTTCTCCTCGACCGTCAGGTTCTCGAACACGGTCGGCTTCTGGAACTTGCGGCCGATCCCGAGGTTGGCGATGGCCGGCTCGTCGAGCCGCGTCAGGTCATGCCGCCCTTCGAAGAGCGCGGTGCCGCTGTCGGGTCGCGTCTTGCCGGTAATCACGTCCATCATGGTGGTCTTGCCGGCGCCGTTCGGGCCGATGATGGTCCTGAGCTCGCCCGGCTCGATGACGAGCGACAGCGCGTTCAACGCCTTGAACCCGTCGAAGCTGACGGTAATGCCGTCGAGATAGAGCTGGGCGGTCGAAAGCGCCTCAGTCATGGGCCGTCTCCCCCACGGCAGCGGCGGGCGTGGCACCACGCCAGCGCCGCAGCTGGGTGGCCAGCCCCAGGATGCCGTGCGGCATGGCGAGCGTGACGGCGATGAAGAGCGCGCCCAGCGCGAACAGCCACAGCTCCGGCGCCGCCCCGGTGAGCCAGGTCTTGATGAAATTGACGACCAGCGCGCCAAGGATCGCGCCGACGAGCGTGCCGCGCCCGCCGACCGCGACCCAGATCGCGACCTCGATCGAGTTGCCCGGCGAGAATTCGCTGGGATTGATGATGCCGATCTGCGGCACGTAGAGCGCGCCCGCAAGGCCGCACAGCAGTGCCGAGAGCGTGAAGACGAAGAGCTTCGCTCCCGTCGTGGAATATCCCAGGAACCGGACGCGGCTCTCCGCGTCGCGCAGCGCCAGCAGCACCCGGCCGAACCGGCTCGTCACGACGAAGCGGCAGATGAGGAACGACAGGCCGAGCGCCACGGCGGTCGCGATATAGAGCCCGAGCCGCGTCGACGGCGCCTGGATCTCGTATCCCAGGATCTCCTTGAAGTCGGTCAGGCCGTTGTTGCCGCCGAAGCCCATGTCGTTGCGGAAGAAGGCCAAAAGCAGCGCGTAGGTCATGGCCTGGGTGATGATCGAGAGATAGACGCCGGTGACGCGGCTCCTGAACGCAAACCAGCCGAGTGCCGCCGCCAGCACGCCCGGCACCAGGAGCGCCATCAGGGCGGCATAGGCGAAATGGTCGAAGCCCCACCAGGCAATCGGCAGCTTCTGCCAGTTCAGGAACACCATGAAGTCCGGCAGGATCGGGTTGCCGTAGACGCCGCGCGTGCCGATCTGGCGCATCAGGTACATGCCCATGGCGTAGCCGCCGAGCGCGAAGAAGGCGCCGTGGCCAAGGCTCAGGATGCCGGCGTAGCCCCAGATCAGGTCGAGCGCCATGGCCAGGATGGCGTAGCAGAGATACTTGCCGAACAGCGGCACCAGATAGGCCGGCAGGCGGAGCGCCGAGCCCTCGGCCGGCACAGTCGCCAGTACCGGGATGACGATGACGGCGACGAGCGCTGCCGCCAGGAACACAAGCCAGCCGGTCGGGCCAAGCAGCGGAACCCTGCGCATCGCGTCAGGCCTCCGCCGACCGGCCCTTGAGCGCGAAAAGCCCGCGCGGCCGGAACTGGATGAAGATGATGATGGCAACCAGCACGAAGATCTTGCCGAGCACGGCGCCGGCGAACGGCTCCAGGAACTTGTTGACGACGCCCAGGCCCATGGCGCCGGCGAGCGTGCCGACCAGGCTACCGACACCGCCGAACACCACGACCATGAAGCTGTCGATGATGTAGATCGTGCCCAGGTTCGGGCTGACGTTGCCGATCTGGCTCAAGGCGACGCCCGCCATGCCGGCGATGCCGGATCCGAGCCCGAACGTCAGCGCGTCGACCCGGTCGGTCGGGATGCCCATCACCGCCGCCATCTTGCGGTTCTGCGTCACCGCGCGCATGTGCAGGCCGAGATTGGTCCTTCTCAGCACCAGGACGAGGGCGCCCAGCACGGCAAAGCCGAAGCCGATGATGACGAGCCGGTTCCAGGTGATGGTGAAGCCACCCAGGATCTCGAAGCCGCCGGTCATCCAGGAGGGATTGGCGACCTCCTTGTTCGGCGCGCCGAAGATCGAGCGCACCAGCTGCTGCAGGATCAGGCTGATGCCCCAGGTCGCGAGCAGGGTCTCGAGGGGCCGGCCGTAGAGGAAGCGGATGATGCCGCGCTCGAGGGCCACACCGACGGCGCCCGCCACAAGGAACGCGGCCGGCACCGAGACGACCAGGTAGAAATCGAACAGGCTGGCCGGCAGGAACGCCCGGAACGCCTCCTGCACGACGAAGGTCGTATAGGCGCCGAGCATGATCATCTCGCCGTGCGCCATGTTGATGACGCCCATGACGCCGAAGGTGACCGCAAGGCCGATCGCCGCCAGCAGCAGCACCGAGCCCAGGCTCAGGCCCTGGAACAGGTTGACGCCGAGCTCGACCAAGGCCAGGCGTCGGTCGATGCCGGCGAGCGCCGATTTGGCGGCGGCGACGGCCTTGGGATCGGCGCCCCGGTCGCCGGCCACTTCGCCCAAGAGCGCGCGGACTTGCGGATCGCTCGACGCCGTGAGTTCCTTGATCGCGGCCAGGCTCTTGTCAGCGTCCGGGCTGCGCACGAGGGCGGCGGCACGCGCGAGCTTCAAGGCCGCGGCAACGGTATTGTCCCTCTCGGCGGCCAGCGCCTGGTCGAGCGCCGGCACGCCGTCGAGCGACGGACGATGGAGTGCCTCCGTCGCGGCCTTGAGGCGATCCTGCGGATCGGGGCTGAACAGGGTGAGGCGTGACAGCGCACCCTCGATATGACCGCGCAGCCGGTTGTTGACGCGGATGCGGTCCGGATCAGCGGCGGGCGTCACCGCGGCACCGGTCACGGCGTCGGCGAACTGGCCGGTGCTGCTTTCGATCAGCACCTGGTTGTTCTCGGTCTGGGCGAGCTTGCCATCGCCGAGCGCCTTCAGGATCGCGACCGCGCGCGGATCACCGCTCGCGCCCAGCCCGTCGATCGCCGCGATCTTGTCATCGAAGCCGTCGCCGGCCAGGCCTGCGACCAGCTTCGCCAGATCGGCATCCGGCAGGCCGGCCGCCCGCACCGCCAGCGGCAGCACCAGCAGCAGGACTGCCAGAATGAGCGCACGGAAGACTTTCACGACAGGAACCCCGTCCCATGAATTCACTCGAGCCGCGCCGGACCGGACGGCGCTGCCGCCCGGCCCTTGCGGTTCCTCGTTTCCGTCAGCCGCTTACTCGAACGCCGCGTATTTTGGCGCCGTGCAATTGCCGCACGCCCAGGGGAAGGTCCAGTCGGCGACCTTGCCCTTGTCTTCGGCCAGATACGGGCTCCAGGCGTCGGCCTTGATCGGCGCCTTGGTCTGCCACACCACGTCGAACTGCCCGTTCGCCTGGATCTCGCCGATCATGACCGGCTTCGAGAGGTGATGGTTCGTGTTCATGACCGCGGTGAAGCCCGACGGCGCCTGGACCTTCTGGCCGTACATGGCCTGGCGCACCGCGTAGACGTCGGTCGTCCCCGCCTGCAGCACCGCCTGCGTCCACATCTTGAAGCCGATGTAGGTCGCCTCCATCGGGTCGTTGGTGACGCGCTTGTCGTTCTTGATGAAGGCGTGCCACTTCTTGATGAAGGCGTCGTTGGTCGAGTTCTTGACCGATTCGAAGTAGTTCCAGGCGGCGAGATGGCCGACCAGGTTCTTGGTGTCGATGCCGGCCAGTTCCTCCTCGCCGACCGAGAAGGCCACGACCGGCGTATCGGTCGCCTTGATGCCCTGATTGGCGAGTTCCTTGTAGAACGGCACGTTGGCATCGCCATTGACGGTCGAGACCACGGCGGTCTTCTTGCCGGCGGACGCGAACTTCTTGATGTCTGCGACCTCGGTCTGCCAGTCGCTGAAGCCGAACGGCGTGTAGTTGACCTTGATGTCCTCGGCCGGCACGCCCTTCGACTTCAGGAACGCCTCGAGGATCTTGTTGGTCGTGCGCGGATAGACATAGTCGGTGCCCTCGAGCACCCAGCGCTTCACCTCGCCGCCTTCCTTGCTCATCAGGTACTCGACGGCCGGGATCGCCTGCTGGTTCGGCGCGGCGCCGGTGTAGAACACGTTGTTCGAGCTCTCCTCACCCTCGTATTGCACGGGATAGAACAGCAGCCCGTTCAGCTCCTCGAACACCGGCAGCACCGACTTGCGGCTGACCGAGGTCCAGCAGCCGAACACGACGGCGACATGGTCCTTGGAGATGAGCTCGCGCGCCTTCTCGGCGAACAGCGGCCAGTTCGACGCCGGGTCGACCACGACGGCCTCGACCTTCTTGCCGAGCAGCCCGCCCTTCTTGTTGAGATCGTCGACCATCATCAGGACCGTGTCCTTGAGCGTGGTCTCGCTGATCGCCATCGTGCCCGAGAGCGAGTGCAGCACGCCGATCTTGATCGTGTCGTCCGCCGCGCGCGCATAGTTGGTCAGGCTGAGCGCCGTCACCAGGGCCGTGGCACCCGCCAGCGCCGCCCGCCTCGTCAAGATTTTCATCCCATCCCCCTAATCCTCTGCGCCGCCTTGAGACGGCTCGTGAAGCCCTGGCCGGTGGGATGAGACTTGGGCGCCCTCGCCGCCGACCGGACAAAAGCGTGCGGCAAGTTGCTGCACCGCGGTATGGGGCGTTTGACGTATATCGCGGGTGCGGCGGGGACTAACCTGTTCCGTCATTCCCGCGCAGGCGGGAATCCAGGGGTGCCGCAAAGGCTGGCAGACATCTCGCGCCTGGCTCTGGGTCCCCGCCTCCGCGGGGACGACGGGAAAAAGCCCTACCCCTGCCGCTGATCGAGCGCGCGCACGGCGAGTGCGGTTGCGGAGGCGCGGTTCTCGACGCCGAGCTTGGCGAAGATCTGCTCCAGATGCTTGTTCACGGTCCGGGGGCTGATGCCCAGGATCTCGCTGATGTCGCGGTTGGGCTTGCCGCGCGCGAGCCAGGCCAGCACCTCGGCCTCGCGCTGGGTCAGCGCCAGTTCCTGCTTCAGGATCGCCGCCTCGCCGCCCTCTGCCGCCTCGGTCAGGCGCAAGAGGATCTCGTCCGGCCCGGTGCGGCTGAGATACGTCAGCTCCAGCGGGCGCTTGCCGCCGGTGAGCGCCAGGCGCTCGCCTTGCGCCAGATGGGTCCGCTCGGCCAGATCCGGCGCCAGCGCAAAATCCTCGGCATCGAAACCGTCGAACGCCGCGGCAAGCAGCGATGCCGCCTGCGGCGTCGCCCAGCGCAAGCGCCCCATGCGGTCCATGGCGAGCAGGAACCGCCCGGTCGCGTCCAGTGCTGCGCGTGCGCTCAAGGTTAGACGCGCGTTGGCCAGATGCACCCGCATGCGCGCCAAGAGCTCCTCGGCCACGATCGGCTTCGTCACATAGTCGACGCCGCCGGCTTCGAGACCCTTCACGACATGCTCGGTCTCGCTCAGGCCCGTCATGAAGATGACCGGCACCGGCGCCAGATGCTTGAAGCGCTTCAGGCGCCGGCAGCAGTCGAACCCGTCCATGCCCGGCATGATGGCATCCATCAGCACGAGGTCGGGCGTGATCTGGTGCAAGAGTGTGAGCGCGCTCGCCCCGTCGACCGCGACCAGCACCGTCAGGCCGGCCTGGTCGAGCGCATCGGTCAGGAAGCTCAAGGTCTCGGGCGAATCGTCCACGACCAGGACGGTGTCGCGCCGCGTGTCGACATCACTCATCGGCGCGCAACTCCTCGAGGATGCTCATGTAGCGCTTCAAGTCGAAGCGCTTCACGATCTCGCCCAGCCGGTGGGTGAAGGGCATAAGGTTCTCGTCCTCCGTTGCGATCTCGCCGAGCTTCGCTTCGATGCCGCGGATGTAGCCGATCCGGCCCAGCTGGTGCAGCTCGTCCAGGTGGCGGCGCGACGGCACGGCCTCGGCCGGTCGCGCCTCGATCGTGTGGGGGGCCGCCGGTTCCGGCTCGTCCTGGCCGTGCTCGATCCAGTCGAGGCCGAGAAGCACCTGGATCCGGTCGATCAGCCGCTGCACGTCGATCGGCTTCACCAGATGGTCGTCATGGGCCGGCTCGGCCTCGCGCCGGGTGCGGAACTCGTCGACATTGGCCGAGATCATGACGATGCGCGCCTTGGCATGGCCGGCCTCGCGCAGGCGGCGTGCCACGCTCCAGCCGTCGAGCCCGGGCATGGAGATGTCGAGCAGCACCAGGTCCGGCCGGCATTCCTCGGCCAAGGACAGGCAGGTGAGCCCGTCGGACGCGCTGAACGTGAGGAACCCGAGCGGCGTCAGCAGCTCCTGCACCAGTTCCAGATGCGCCGTATCGTCGTCGGCGATCAGCACCTTCCGGCGCGGGCCGCGATAGCCGGCGATGCGCGCCTGGGGCGCCGGCAAGGTCTCGGGCGCCGTCGCCTCGGACAGGAACAGCTTGATGCGGAACAGGCTGCCGCGGCCGAGCACGCTCTCGACCGAGATGGCGCCACCCATCATTTCGGTCAGCAGCTTGGTGATGGTGAGGCCGAGGCCGGTGCCCGGCACCGCCCGTGCGTTCGGCATCTGCCCACGCTCGAACGGCTCGAAGATGCGCTCGATATCGGCCGCCGGGATACCGATGCCGCTGTCCTCGATCTCGAACTCCGCCACCTGGCCGCGATAGTGCACGCGCAACGCCGCATGGCCGCGGTCGGTGTACTTAACAGCGTTCGACAGCAGATTGATCAAGATCTGCCTGAGCCGTTTTTCGTCTGTATACACGTATACAGGCAGGCTTTCGGCGCCGTCATAGTGGAAGGCGATGCCCTGCGCCTGGGCCTGCAGGCGGAACATGTCGACAATCTGGTCGAGAAAGTCGCGGATGCGCACCCGGTCGCGGTAGAGCATGAAGCGGCCGGCCTCGATCTTGGAGATGTCCAAGAGCCCGTCGATCAGGTTCGAAAGATGCTCGGCGCTGCGCCGGATGACACGAACCGCGTTCTGGCGCACCGGCACGGCAGCGCCGTCGCGTTCCATCAGCTGGGCATAGCCGAAGATCGCGTTCAGCGGCGCGCGGATCTCGTGGCTCATTCCGATAACGTAACGACTCTTGGCGAAATTGGCCGCCTCGGCGACCTCCTTCGCCTTCTGCAGCTCGGCATCGGTCCGCTCGTGCGCCTCGATCTCGCGCATCAGCATATGGGTCTGCCGGTCGGATTCCTCCTCGGCCGCCCGCCGGCTCTCGTGTGCCAGCACCAGGAGCCAGGCCGCGACGCCGGAGACGATGAGCAGGCTCACGAACACGAGCCACAGCGTGTTCGCGATGATCATCCGGTCGGACGGCGGGCCGACCGCGTCGAGGTAATAGATGAAGGTCAGGACGCCGCCGATGACGAGCGCGAACAGGAACAGCACGCCGATGAAGTGCCCGACGCGCGAATTGAGGCCGAGCGCGAGACGGGCGGGCAGCAGGCGCCGGAGCAGCGCCATGATCTGCTCGACGAAGCGCGCCTCCGCCTTGCAGCTGTCGTGGCAGCGGGCGTCGAGCGTGCAGCAGAGCGAGCAGATGGCGCCGCCATAGGCCGGGCAGAACGCCATGTCCTCGCGCTCGAACACGTTCTCGCAGATCGAGCAGCGCAGCTCGGCGCCGGGCTCGAGTGCGGCCTGCGGTGTGCGGGCGATGTAGTAGCGCCCTTCCGTCGCCCAGGCGATGAGCGGTGCCGCACCGAAGGCGACCGTCAGGCTGATGAACGGCGCGAAGGCCTGGGCGGTGGCGCCGAACATGCCGAAGAACGCGAGCGTGGACGCGGTCACCGCCAGCAGCATGGCTCCGACGCCGACCGGATTGATGTCGTAGAGATGGGCGCGCTTGAACTCGATGCCGGGCGGGCTCCAGCCCAACGGCTTGTTGATGACGAGATCGGCCACGATGGCGCCGAGCCAGGCGACGGCGAAATTGGAATAGAGCCCGAGGATCCGCTCGATCACGCCGAAGATGCCGAGGTTCATGAGCATCAGCGACAGGGCGATGTTGAACAGCACCCAGACGACCCGGCCGGGGTGGCTGTGGGTCAACCGCGAGAAGAAGTTCGACCAGGCGATCGAGCCGGCATAGGCGTTCGTGACGTTGATCTTCAGCTGGCAGGTGACGACGAAAATGCCGGTCAGGATCAGCGCCGCCTGCGGCGAGAGCGTCAGGTATTGCAGCGCCACGCGATAGAGCTCGGCCGGCTCCGTCGCGTGCGCATAGGGCACGCCGTGCTGCAGCGCCAGCACGGCCAGGAACGAGCCGGCGAAGAGCTTGGCCGCCCCCATGAGGATCCAGCCGGGCCCCGCCAGCAGCAGCGCCGCCCACCAGCCGAAGCGTCCCTTACGCCGCCGGCTCGGCAGGAAACGCAGATAGTCGACCTGCTCGCCGATCTGCGGGATGAGCGACAGAAGAATCGACGCGGCGATGCCGAACAGCAGCAGATCGAATTGGCCGCTGCCGTTGCCCACAAGGCCGCGATAGTCGCTCCAGTTCTGGACCTCGTCCGGATGGCCGAGCGCGATTGCGACCAGGGGCGCCACCTGGAAGAACAGCCAGATCGGCTGGGTCCAGACCTGCAGCCGGCTGATCATGCGGATGCCGTAGGCCACGATCGGCACGACGACGAGCGAGACGAGCACATAGGCGATCGGGCGCGGGATGCCGAAGCAGGTCTCGAGCGCCGCCGCCATGATGACGCCCTCGACCGCGAACAGGATGAAGGTGAAGGAGGCGTAGATCAGCGACGTGATGGTCGAACCGATGTAGCCGAAGCCGGCACCGCGGGTCAGCAGGTCGACGTCGACCCCGTGCCGGATCGCGTGGTAGCAGATCGGCAGGCCGGTCGCGAAGATGAGCAGCCCGACCGCCAGGATCGCGGCCGCCGTGTTGGTGAAGCCGTAGTTGAGCGTCAGGCTGCCGCCGATCGCCTCGCAGGCGAGGAATGAGATGGCGCCGATGGCGGTATTGGCGACGCGGAACGACGACCAGCGCCGCGCCCGCTTCGCGGTGAAGCGCAGCGCGTAATCCTCGAGCGTCTGGTTGGCGACCCACTGGTTATATTGCCGCCGCTCGCGAACGATCCGCTGCCGCCCGCTCATATGTCGGAGCCCTACCTGTTTCGTTCATCGATGCTTGGCAAGAACGGTGCCGCGCCCAGGCTCCAGGCGTTCCGCCGTCGCTGGACATCGGTCCGCCGCCGAAGCCCAAAAAATAGGCAGCCCAGATCTCACCGTGCTGTTTCGTCGCAGCCGAAAATTCAGGCCCATCGGCTTCCAGCCCCGCCCGCTCCCGGCTTATGGTCGCGGGGCGCGCCTCCGGCCCGGAGGACAGGAAGAAGGATCCGAGCGATGAGTTTTCCCGCCGCCGACGCCGCGGCCGCCTGGCTCGCCGACCGGCATCGGAGCGGCCGTCAGGAGACGGCGCTGCCGCCCGAGCTTCGGCCCACGACGATCGACGAGGGCTACGACATCCAGGACCAGCTGGTGGCGCTGCTGGACGATCGCGTCGCGGGTTGGAAGTTGGGCGTCGGCAGTCCGAAGCAACGCGCCGAGACCGGCGCCGGCGGGTCGATCGCCGGGCGCGTGCTCGCCCAGCGCTGCTATCAGCCGAGCGGCACGATCCGCCTGCCCGACCCGGCGCCGGTCACGGTCGAGTTCGAGATCGCCTATGTGCTGGGCCGCGATATCCGGCCGGACGACGAGCCCGGCGAGGCGATGGGCGCTATCGTCGAGACGCGGGTCACGTTCGAACTGGTGCGCTCACGCTTCGTCGACCGGCGCGCGGTCGGCTGGCCGAGCTTCGCCGCCGACAATGCCGCGTTCGAGGCACTCGTCGTCGGCGAGCCGGTCGACGGCACGGATTTGGCCGAGCTCGCGGCCTCGGCCGTCGTGCTGGTCGATGGCGTTGAGCAGGCCCGCCGCCTCACCGGCGACGACGCGACCGATCCGGTGCAGGCCTATGCCGATTTCGTGGCGCTCGCCCGCCGCCGCAGCATGGTTCTGCCCGAAGGATCGATCATCTCGACCGGCACCGTAACGCGGCCGTTCAACATCACCGGCGCCGTCCGGATCGAGGCCCAGTATCTGGGCCGCAGCCTCGCCGTGCGCACCGATGTCGCCCGCTGACGTGTTTACCGGCCCGCGCGTCGCCGCGGATCGTCTCTCGGCTTTCGCGACCGCCGCCTATGTGGCTGTCGGCATGCCGCCGGAAGACGCCGGGCTTGCCGCCGATACGCTGGTCCAGGCCGACCTCTGGGGGCACCAGTCCCACGGTGTGATGCGCCTGCCCTGGTATGTCGCCAGGCTCAAGGCCGGCACGGCACGGCCGGTCGCGGCACCGGAGCAGATCGTCGACATGGGCGCCGTCGGCGTCGTCGACGGGTGCGACGGGATGGGCCAAGTGGTGACCGCCCGGGCCGCGCGCGATGCGATCCGCCGCGCCAAGGCGCATGGCATCGGTGCCGTCGCCGTGCGCAACTCCAACCACTTCGGCACGGCGATGTACTACACGCTGATGGCACCGCCCGAAGGCTGCATCCTGTTCCTCGCGACCAACGCCAGCCCGGCCATGGCGCCCTGGGGCGGCCGCGCCAAGCGCGTCGGCAACAATCCCTGGTCCTGGGCGGCGCCGGCCGGCCGTCACGCGCCACTGGTGCTCGACATCGCGAATACGGCGGTCGCGCGCGGCAAGATCTATCTCGCCCGTCAGCGCGGCACCCGGATTCCCGAAGGTTGGGCCGTCGACGCCCGGGGCACGCCCACGACCGATCCGGAAGCCGCCCTTGCCGGCATCATCCAGCCGATGGCCGGGCACAAGGGCTACGGCATCTCGGTCGTGATGGACATGCTGGCGGGCGTGCTCACGGGCAGCGCCTACGGCCCCGGCGTCAACGGCCCGTACCAGGCCGAAAAGCGCAGCGGCGCCGGCCATCTGCTGCTGGCACTCAATATCGAGGTGTTCCAGCCGCGCGCCGATTTCGAGGCGCGGATGGAGGCGATGATCGACGGCCTCAAGGGCGCCCCGCGCGCCGATGGCGTCGACGAGATCTTCTATCCGGGCGAGATCGAGGCCAGGGCCGACATCGCCAACCGGCGCGATGGTCTGTTGCTTCCGGCCGACACGGTGGCGGATCTGCGGAAGCTCGCACGCGAGCTCGGCATCGAGCCTGACGGGCTACCGGCCTGATCCGCCGCGACATCGCCCATACGGGGCGCCGCCATGTGTGGACAGGGGTTGACCCGATCGCGTTGTGACTCTACGACACCTCTCGACCGAGCCCGTAGCTCAGCCGGTAGAGCATTCGACTTTTAATCGAAGTGTCATGGGTTCGAATCCCATCGGGCTCACCAGATCCCCTAAGTCGTTTTAAAACAACGGCTTAGGGATCTTCTTGATTGCCGCCTCGTACGTATCGGCCTCAAGGGTAATAGGTCCCAAGCCAGGGGAATCGACCCGGGCGTCTCTTCAAGCGGCGCTGCCTGGTGTGAAAGACGTCACACCGCAAGCATACGCCGCCACCGCGGCAACTGATTTCATCAACCATCGGATGTAGTCTTGAGGCGGAGCCGCCGCGGAAGCGGCGGGCTTGTCCAGGGGCACGCACACCTTTGCCGTGTCACCGCTTGAGGAGTGCATGATGGCGAAGCTCCACAGGAACTCTCACTGGCTGGTGAAGAACCTGAACGGGACCACGGACAACAAGTGCGAATGCGCGAGTTGGATCGCCCATTGGCGAAATTGCACCGGCTCGGACCGGGTCCTGTGCTGCGTGGTTCCGTGTGGCCGCCTGGCTCAGGTGGGCGCCCATGTCATTGTCATCGACCGGCGCAGCGATCGGAGCTGGTGGATCGTCCCGATGTGCAAGAAGCACAACAACACCCACAACCAAGAACCGATGTACATCAAGCGGGACATAGAGATGGTGTCCGCCAACGTCTATCGCACCTGCCACCAGGGCGACTGGTCATGGACGGTGCCGTGACCCGGCCGCCGGCATCCCCGCGGCAGGGGAGCTGCATCGCATCATGACGCGTGCCGCACAATGAATTGTAATTAAACAGATTTTTCTCCGATAGCCTGCATCTTCAGGCTCTCCCACGACAGGCCTCCGGACGCTTTCCACCGCCGGAGGCCTTTTTCTCGGCTGCGCGTACCGTATGAACGTGGTCACAAGCGCCGGGTCCGCGATTGCCCGATAATTCCGCTTGCCCATGAGGCGGGAACATTGGGGCGGGGAGCGGACGATGATGGGTTCGAACCGTTGGGGCACGGCCGTCGCCTTCTGGACGCTGCTGGCCGGCGTCGCGGTCACGGTCCTGTCGATCGTGATCGGCAATCTGCTGCCGGCGCTCTTGCCGCCGGCATCACGCGACGATCTCGGGCTTGTCGGCCTGGGCCTGTTCCTGGCCGCCCATCTCCTGTCGATCCATATCCGCCTCGGCCGCGCGGACAAGCCGGCCGACGGCCGCCCAGCCGACGATTGTCCGGCCGAGCCGCTTCGCCTGGCTGGGCACGGCGCATGAAGCGGCGCACCCCGGCTTCAACCCGGCGTCGCGACCACCTGCGCCGCTGCGTGGTCCTGTTCGGCGAAGCGGGCCTTCAGCCGATCGACGACCCGCGGGGAGACGAAGTGGCCGACGTCCCCACCGAGCCAGCCGATTTCCTTGACGAAGCGCGACGAGATGAACTGATGGCGGTCTGACGACATCAGGAACACCGTCTCGACGTCCGGGTTCAGGTGCGAGTTCATCCCGGCCATCTGGAATTCATATTCGAAATCCGAGACGGCGCGCAGCCCGCGGATGATCAGCCGGGCGCCGACCGAGACCGCGAAATTCATCAGGAGCACGTCGAACGACCGGACCTCGATGCGTGCCGCCAGCGCGCGGTCCGGCAGGTGGGCGATCTCGTCCGCGACCATGGCGACCCGTTCGTCGGTCTTGAACAGCGGACCTTTGCCGTCGTTCTTGGCGACGCCCACGATCAGGCGATCGACCAGGGCAGCCGCCCGGACGATGACGTCCAGGTGGCCGTTGGTGACCGGATCGAACGTGCCGGGATAGACGCCGATACGCGGCTGGCTCATCCGGGATTCCCTTCCTGCTGCTGGTCCGCGTATTCCGGGTCCGCTCAGGCGGTCGGCGCGTCGCCCTCGGGCGCTTCCGGCGCCGCGGCCTCTTCGCCTTCCGCCCCTTCCTCCGTCTCGCTGTCCTCGCCGGTGTCCTTCATGCAGGCGACCGACACGGCGCGCTCGTTCTCGCCCAAGCGGAAGATCACGACACCCTGCGTGCCGCGCGCCGCGATCCGGATGTCGTGAACCGGGCAGCGGATGACCTGCCCTTCGTTCGACACGAGCACGATCTCGTCGTTCTGCTCGACCGGGAACACGGCCAGCACCTCGTCGCCACGCCGCGCTACGTCCATGTTGTCGATGCCCTGGCCGCCGCGGTTGGTGATGCGGAAGCGATAGGCAGAAGTGCGGACGCCGAAGCCCTTGGACGAGACAGTGAGCAGGAACTGCTCCTTGGCCGCGAGCTCGGCGAAGCGCGCCTCGGAAATCTCCGCGGCTTCGGCCACGTCGCCCTCTTCGCCCTCGCCCTCCGGCGCGTCCGCCTCGGCCTCGCCCGCCGCGGCACGGCGCCGCTTGTTGGCGAGGCTCAGGTACGCATCGCGTTCGGCGGTCTCGACCTCGACATGGCCGATGATCGACATCGAGATGACCGCGTCGTCGCCCAGGAGCTTGATGCCGCGCACGCCGACGGAATTGCGGCCGGCGAACACTCGGACGTCATCGGCCTGGAAACGGATGCACTTGCCGCGCCGGGTCGCCAGCAGCACATCGTCATCATGGGTGCAGACGGCAACGCCGATCAGCTTGTCGTCGGCGTCCTCGCCCTCGAACTTCATGGCGATCTTGCCGTTCGACATGACGTTCGCAAAGTCGGCGAGCGAATTGCGCCGGACATTGCCCTTGGCCGTCGCGAACATGACGGTCAGGTCACCCCAGGTCGATTCGTCTTCGGGCAGCGGCAGAATGGCCGAGATCGTCTCGCCCTGCTGGATGTTCGGCAGCAGGTTGACGATCGCCCGGCCGCGCGACTGCGGCGTGCCGACCGGCAGGCGCCAGACCTTGAGCTTGTAGAACATGCCGGACGAGGTGAAGAACAGCACCGGCGTGTGGGTCGAGGCGACGAACAGCTGGCTGACCGAATCCTCGTCGCGGATCGCCATGCCGGCGCGGCCGCGGCCGCCGCGGCGCTGGGCGCGATAGGTCGTGGCCGGCACGCGCTTGATGGCGCCGTTCATGCTGACCGTGACGACCATGTCCTCGCGCTCGATCAGGTCTTCGACGTCGGTCTCGTGCTCGACATCCTCGATCGTCGAACGGCGCGGCGTCGTGAACTGGTCGCGCACCTCCTTGAGCTCGGTGCGCATGATCTCGTACTTGCGCTCCTTGGAGCGCAGGATGCCCAGAAGCTCGGTGATCTTGCCGGCGATCTCGCTCAATTCAGCCGCGATCTTGTCGCGCTCGAGCCCGGTCAGCCGCTGCAGGCGCAGGTCCAGGATCGCCTTGGCCTGCGGCTCCGACAGCATGTAGGTCATGTCGGCGCCGACCGCGCGGCCCGGCTCGTTGATGAGCTCGATGAGCGGCGCCACGTCGGCGGCAGGCCAGGCGCGCGAGGTCAGCTGCTCCAGCGCCTCGGCCGGGTCGCGCGCATAGCGGATGAGCCGGATGACCTCGTCGATGTTGGCGACGGCCACGGCCAAGCCCACCAAGACATGGGCCCGCTCGCGCGCCTTACCGAGCTCGAAGATCGTGCGGCGGGTGATGACCTCTTCGCGGAACTCGACGAACAGCCGGATGACGTCCTTCAAGGTCATCAGTTCCGGCCGGCCGCGGTTCAGCGCCAGCGCGTTGACGCCGAAGCTCGTCTGCAGCGGCGTATGCCGGAACAGCTGGTTCATCACCACATCGGGCGAGGCGTCGCGCTTGATCTCGATCACCATGCGCACGCCGTCGCGGTCCGATTCGTCGCGCAGATCCGCGATGCCCTCGACCAGCTTCTCGCGCACGACCTCGCCGATCCGCTCCATCAGGCGCGACTTGTTCACCTGATAGGGGATCTCAGTGACGATGATCGCCTCGCGATCCTTGCGGATCTCCTCGACATGGTGCCGGCAGCGCATCACGACCGAGCCGCGCCCGGTCTGCGCGGCGGCGCGCACGCCGCTGCGGCCCATGATGAGCCCGCCGGTCGGGAAATCCGGCCCCGGCACGATCTGCAGCAGCTCGTCGATCGTGACGTCGGGGTTTTCGATATAGGCGAAACAGGCGTCGATCACCTCGCCCAGGTTATGGGGCGGGATGTTCGTCGCCATGCCGACGGCGATGCCGCCCGCACCATTGACCAGGATGTTCGGGAAGCGCGCCGGCAGCACCATAGGCTCGACGGTGCGGTCGTCGTAGTTCGGCTGGAAATCGACCGTGTTCTTGTCGATGTCGGTCAGCAGATATTCCGAGACGCGGGCGAGCCGCGACTCGGTGTACCGCATGGCTGCCGGCCGGTCGCCGTCCATGGAGCCGAAGTTGCCCTGGCCCTGGATCAGCGGCAGGCGCATGGAGAAATCCTGCGCCATACGGGCCAAGGCCTCGTAGATCGCCGAATCGCCGTGCGGGTGATATTTACCCATGACGTCGCCGACGGCGCGCGCGCACTTGCGGAACGCCCGGTTCCACTCGTTGCCGGTCTCCTTCATCGCGTAAAGGATGCGGCGATGGACCGGCTTCAGCCCGTCACGGACGTCGGGCAGCGCGCGCGACACGATCACGCTCATGGCGTAATCGAGATACGAGCGCTTCATCTCGTCTTCGATGGTGACGGGGGTGATGTCGAAGGGCGTGGGTGTGGGCGGTGTCGTGACCAAGGTCGGGGCAATCGTACTCGAGATGGGGCGCTTGCAGCCGGCCGACGACGCCCTTCGTCAGGAGGGCGGTCGGCAGCGGCGGACGGCAAAGCCGGGGGCGGACCCTAGCAAAGTTTCCCCGCCGCAACAATCCGGGGGTATAGAGAGGTTCCGTTCTCGTTGCACCGCACCTTTCAACGCCCCCTGATGGCCGCATCGAACGGCTTTGCGCTGAAGGAAAATCCGACACGATGAGCGCGCTCGCCAATTTTTTCGACAACTCGGCATTGCTGGCTCGCAGTACCTGCTTGTTCGGGCGCCCGGATCTTCTGTGGCTGAATGCGATCTCCGACACGGCGATCGGGCTTGCCTATTATTCGATCCCGATCGCGCTCATCGTTTTCCTCGCGCGGCGGCGCAGCGTCGAATTCACCGGCCTGATCGCGCTATTCGCCACTTTCATCATCGCCGGCGGCACGACCCATTTCTTCAGCGTCTGGACGCTCTGGAACGCCGACTATGCGGCCGAGGGTCTCGCCAAGGCCGCGACCGCGATCGTCTCTGTGCTGATGGCCATCCTCATCTGGCCGACCATGCGGCGCGCGCTGGCGCTGCCCTCGCCGCGCGCGCTCGAGCGGGTCAACGACGACCTGTCGCGGCAGATCCGCGAGCGCAACGCCGCGGTCGAGAGCCTGCGCGAATCCGAGGATCGCTACCGTACGCTCTACAACCGCTCGCCGGCGCCGATGCACTCGCTCGATGTCAGCGGCCGCGTCGTCGGCGTCAGCGACTATTGGCTGGCGATGCTGGGCTACCGGCGCAACGAGGTCATCGGCCGGCACTTGAGCGAATTCATGGCGCCCGAATCGGCGGCGCGGTTCCGGCAAGGCCGTTGGGATGCGTTCCTCGCGGCCGGCGAAGTGCGCGACGAGCCCTATGAATTCGTGCGCCGGGACGGCCGGACCGTCGACGTGCTGCTCTCATCGCGGCTCGAGCGCGATGCGACCGGCGCCTTCGGCCAATCCTTCTCGCTCATGGTCGACGTGACCGACCGCAACCGGACCGAAGCCGCCCTGAAGCGTGAGCGAGAATTTTCCGAGCTCCTGGTGCGCAGCTCGCCGCAAGGCGTGTTTGCATTCGACCGGGAACTGAAACTGACGCTGTGGAATTCGGCGCTCGAGCGGATGACCGGGGTCACGGCCGACGAGACCCTGGGGCACCAGCCGGAAATGTTCGGTACCGGCTACGGCGGCAGCGGCGTGGTCGGCGCTATGGAATCGGCGATCAACGGCGAGGCCGTCACCCTCTCGGACGAGCCGTTCGTCTTCGCCAAGGCCGGCCGGCGCGGCTTTTTCGAGGCGACGATCGCGCCGGTCTACGGCGAGGCGGGCACGATCCTGGGCGGCGTCGGCTTCCTGCACGAGACGACGGAGCAGCGCGGGCTCGAGGAGGCCCTGCGCCAGGCCCAGAAGATGGAGGCCGTGGGCCAGCTGACCGGCGGCATCGCCCACGACTTCAACAATGTGCTGACCATCGTGGCCGGCAATCTCGAGCTTCTGGAAATGCGGCTCAACGACCGGCCGGACGTCAAGCGGCTGGCCTCGGCCGCCTCGATGGCGACCAGCCGGGCCGAGCGGTTGACGCAGCAACTGCTCGCCTTCTCGCGCAAGCAGCAGCTGCAGCCCGAGCCGCTCGACCTCAATGCCGTCGTGATCGGCATCCGCGACCTGCTGCGCAAAACGGTCGGCGAGCGGATCGAGATCGACTTCCGGCCCGGGACCGCCCTCTGGCAATGCCTGGTCGACCGCAACCAGGTCGAAAGCATGCTGCTCAACCTGATCCTGAACGCGCGCGACGCCATGCCGGACGGCGGCCGGATCGTGATCGAGACCGCGAACGCCCAGCCGAAGCCGAGCCAGGTGCTGGGCCTGCCGGCCGACCTCGACTCCTGCGTGCTGCTGACCGTCACCGACAGCGGCACCGGCATGCCGCAGGAGGTGCTGGACCGCGTGTTCGAACCGTTCTTCACGACCAAGCCGCAGGGCCGCGGCACGGGCCTCGGCCTCAGCATGATCTATGGCTTCGTGCGCCAGTCGGGCGGCCATATTCTGATCGAGAGCACGGAGGGCGCCGGCACGCGCGTGCTCATCTATCTGCCGCGCGCCATGGTCAAGATCATCCCCGGCGCTGCCGCCGCTCATCGCCAGGTGAGCCCCGGCCGCGGCGAGACCGTGCTGGTGGTCGAGGACGACGAGGCGGTGCGGCAATATGCCTGCGGCGTGCTCGACGATCTGGGATACCGGGTGATCGAGGCCGAGACCGGCGACGCCGGGCTCGTCGCGGCCGAGGCCAATCCGGAGATCGACATCGTGCTGACCGACATCGTCATGCCTGGCCTGCTCGACGGCGTCTCGATGGCGCGCGAGATCCAGAAGCGCCGCCCGCGGCTCAAGATCCTGTTCACCTCCGGCTATTCCGAGACCCAGCCGCAGGAAGGCGGCCTCGTCAGCTCGGCGAATTTCCTGAAGAAGCCATATCGGCCGGCCGATCTCGCCGAGAAGCTGCGCTCGCTGCTGCTGCTCACGACCTGACGGGTGCCATGGCGGACAAGTTCGACCGCGATCGGCTGGTGAAGCTACTCGGCATGCTGGGCTCCGCGCACGATGGCGAGGTCCTGAACGCGGCACGCCGCATCGACGCCATGGTGCGCGCGGGCGGGCGCGGTTGGAACGAATTGCTCGGACCGGCCGAGACCATGCCGGGCCCGAAGCGCGTGCCAGACCGGGCGGACTTGCGCAAGCTCGACGAGCTTCTGGCCGCGAGCCGGGTCTCCGACATCCTGAAGCTCAGGCTCGCCGCCATGCGCGAAGCGCTCAAGGCCGGCCGGCTCACCGATCAGGACCGCCACCTGCTCCGCATGCTGCATCGCAAGGCGGTGATCGAGGGCGCCGTCGTTACGACCTAAGCGCTCGCCACCAGACGAGCCCAGCGATGAACGAAGCGGCTGCCGCCGTCGCCAGCGCGGCATGGAGGCCGGTCTCGAACGACGGAAAGGCCGCAACCAGCGAGCCGAAGATCGCGACGCCGATGGCCGCCCCCGCCTGTCGTCCGGCATTGAGCACGGCACCGGCGACGCCGGTCCGGCGGTGTTCGACCGCACCCAGGGCCGGCGCCGTGGCGGCCGGCGAGATCACGCCCGCCGCCAGCCCGATCAGCAGCAGCGGAGGGATCGCCCATAGGTAAGGCGAAGCCGGCCCGAACGACCAGAACGCGAGCGCGCCGATACCATAAGCGCCGAAGGCGGCACAGACGGCCCAGCGTACGCCGAGGCGCATGACCAGCCGGTTCGAAAGCAGGCTGCCGACAGCGACCATCGCCGTGAGTGGCACGAGCGCACCGCCGGCCTGGAACGGCGAATAGCCGCGCACCTCCTGGAAATAGAGGCTGGTGACGAAGAGCAGGCCGTAGAACACGAAGGCCGAGGCCGTCGAGGCGACGGTCGATCCGGTGAAGATGCCGTTGCGGAACAGCGACAGGGGCAGCATCGGCCGCAGGGCGCGTGCTTCGACCGCGAGGAAGCAGATCCAGGCCGCGGCGGTCGCCGCCATGCCGCAGGAGATTGCCGGCGAGGTCCAGCCGAGCGGCCGGCCCTCGATCAAGACCGCGATGAGACCGCCCAGCGCCGCGGCGGCACTGACCTGGCCGGGAAGATCGAGGCGGGCGCCGCCTATCGACGCCGCATCGGGCGGGACGCGGCTCAGCAATGCCAAGCCCAGGAGTCCGATCGGCAGGTTCACGAAGAAGATGCTGCGCCAGCCGAACGCATGGATCAGCGCGCCGCCGACGAGCGGGCCGGCCGCCATCGCGACGCCGCCGCAACCGATCCAGATGCCGATGGCGCGGGCTCGGACCGCGGGCTCAGGGCAGGCCTGGTTGATGAGCTTCAGCGAGCTCGGCACCAGAAGTGCGGCGCCGGCACCCTGCAGCGCTCGGGCGACGACGAGGCCCGGCAAGGTCGCGGCCAGGCCGCAAAGCGTCGAGGCGCCGGCGAAGAGTGCGAGACCCGCGCCGTAGACCCGGCGCGGCCCCCATTGGTCGCCGAGCGTGCCGCCGGTCAGCAGCAAGCTGGCAAACGCCAGCGTATAGGCGCTGACCAGCCATTGCAGGCCGGCGATCGCGATGCCGAGCTCGCCCGCAATCCGCTCGAGCGCCACATTGACGATCGAGGTATCGAGCATGACGATGAGATAGCTGACGCTGGTTGCGGCCAGCACCCGGTGGCGCGCGGCCACGCTCTCGTCTGCCGCACGGAATAGCAACGCGCTCATATCGGCTCCCCATGATGCCTTTGGTCGCGGCAACCGTAGCGGGACGGCAACCGCCGGTGCTTCGAGCCGTGTCGAAGCATCGGCCCGGCATCGGCGCTATCATGGGCAGCGTCAGACCAAGAGGAGTCCCGGATGGGTGCGCAAGAGAATGTCGCGACCGTCGCGTTCTTGATCGCCGACCGCGGGCGTGCCGCGATGCTCATGGCGCTTGCCGACGGCCGGGCGCGGCCGGCGAGTACGTTGGCCGAAATCGCCGGCATCACTGCGCAGACCGCGAGCTCCCATCTCGCCAAGCTGCTGGACGGCGGCCTGGTCGCGGTCGAGACCGCAGGACGCCACCGCTTCTACCGCCTGGCCGGCCCCCATGTCGCCCACGCGCTCGAAGCGCTGGCTACAGTCGGTGGGGCGACGGCCGGTGGCGCGTCGGGCGGCGGCGCGGCGCCGGCGCGCAAGCGCGTCGTCACGCTGCAGCAGCGGCAGCTGTGCTTCGCCCGCTGCTGCTACGACCATCTGGCCGGACGCGTCGCCGTCGCGATCACGCGCGGCATGCTCGACCGGGGCTTCATCGCGCCTGCTGACGAGCAGCGGTTTGCCGTGACCGGCATCGGCGCCGAGTGGTTCGGCCGGCTCGGCATCGACGTCACGGCGCTCAAGGCCCGTCGCTGGGGTCTCGCCCGGCAATGTCTCGACTGGAGCGAGCAGGCGCCGCATCTTGCGGGTCCGCTCGGTGTCGAACTCATGCGTCGGCTCTCGTCCGACGGCTGGCTGCGCCGGCGTGAGACGTCCCGTGCGATCGAGGTTACGCCCAAGGGCTGGATCGGCTTGCGCCGGGAGCTCGGCCTGTCAGAGCTGGCGGTCGAGCGCTGAGCCCGACGCACGTGCTTACTGCAGCAGCAGCCCGCAGAGCTGAAAGGCGCTCGTGATGTTGAGCCGCTGATAGGCGCGGCGGCGATATGTGAGCACGCTGGTCGTGGCGATGCCGAGGTCGAGGCCGATCGCCTCCGCGGTCATGCCGGCGACCGTACGGGCCGAGACGGCGCGCTCGCGCCCGGTCAGGTCGGCGCACAGGACGGCGAGCCGGTCCTCCAGCGCTTCGACCGAAAGCTTCTGGCCGCTCCATTGGGCCGTGAGCACATCGTGGCGCGCGAGCAGCGGCAGCATCAGCCGGCCGAACCCGACCAGGCGGCGCAGCTCGCCGGCCTCGAACCGGCCTGTGCCCTGGCACCGGAACAGGCTCATGACCAGCCAGCCGGACGGACGGCGGCCGGCAATCGAGAGCTTCTCGACGAATTCCGGCTCATTGTAGCAAGCCCGGCGATAAGTCGGATCGTCGATGTCGCCGGCCTCGACGCGCAGCACCATCAGGCCGGCCGCCGCGTCGGCGCGGCCGAAGGCGCCGTTCAGCGGATCCAGGCGATGGAAGCGGTCGCGATAGGCCAGCGCGCGATGCGCGGCAGCGGCACCGGTGCCGGCCGACAGCACCGTCCGCGGCGGTCCGCCCTGCAGCGGCCGCTCGAACGCGAAAAGCTCGTCGATCGGCGCGATCTCGCTGATCGCGCGGAACGAGACCTCGTCCATGTCGCGGCTGCCCAGCACGCCCACCACCGCCTCGAAGGCAGCGAGCCCGACCGGCGAGACGAGCCTGCTGGCCGCTACCGGCACCTCCAGCATCTTCCGCGTTCCTCCGCCCCACCCTCCGGGAGCTTGTTTGGGGGGCTTGTCATCAGTTCTGAGGACTGACCGTCGGATCTGAGTAGATCACAGTCGCCGGCCATAAGACAGGCTCCGCAACGGACGAGCCTTGGGGAGGGAAAATGGCTGGGCACACGACAGCAGAAGCTCCCGATCGATGCCGGGTCATGGTTGTCGGCGCCGGCCCGGTCGGGCTGGCGCTCACGATCGACCTCGTCCTGCGCGGCATCCGCGACGTCGTGCTGCTCGACCAAGGCGACGGGCCGTCTATCGGCAGCCGGGCGATCTGCTGGTCGCGCCGTAGCCTGGAAATCCTGAGCCGGCTTGGCGTCGGGCAGACCGTGCTCGAACGCGGCGTCACCTGGCAGGTCGGCCGCGTCTTCCGCGGTGCCGAGGAGCTGTTCCGGTTCGATCTGCAGCCCGATGCCGGCTACGGCCATCCGGCCTTCGTCAACCTGTCCCAGCATGAGCTCGAGGCGATCCTGATCGCGCGGCTCGCCGAACTCGGCCATCCGGGCGTCATGTGGCGGCATCAGGTGACCGGGCTCCGCCAGGAGCGGACCGCCGTCACGCTCGAGGCGGCGACGACCGGCGGCCCGGTGGAGCTTACGGCCGACTGGGTCGTGGCCGCCGATGGCGCGCGCAGCACGCTCCGCCGCCTCATGGGCCTCGAGTGCGTCGGGCGGGTCTTCGAGGACCGGTTCCTGATCGCCGACGTGCGCATGTCAGCGAACTTCCCGAGCGAGCGCCGGTTCTGGTTCCATCCGCCGTTCCATGATGGCGAATCTGCCCTGCTGCATCGCCAGCCGGACGACGTGTTCCGCATTGATTTCCAGCTCGGCCGCGCGGCCGATCCGCAGGTCGAGCGCGAGCCGGCGCGGGTCATCGCCCGCCTGGAGCGGCTGCTCGGCGACCGGTCGGGCTTCGATCTGGTCTGGGCCAGCGTCTATGTCTTCCAGTGCCGGCGGCTCGAGCGCTTCGTCCATGGTCGCGTGCTGTTCGCCGGCGACAGCGCCCACCAGGTCTCGCCGTTCGGCGCCCGCGGCGGCAACGGCGGCCTGCAGGACGCCGACAATCTCGCCTGGAAGCTGGCGCTCGTGGTCGACGGCAAGGCACCGCCTGCCCTGCTCGGCAGCTATGATCATGAGCGGATCGCGGCGTCGGACGAGAATATCGCCCATTCGACCCGCGCCACCGATTTCATGTCGCCCAAGCCCGGCATGGCGACGCGGCTGCGCGATGCCGTGCTGGACCTCGCCCGGACGCAGCCGTTCGCCCGGGCGCTGGTCAACAGCGGCCGGCTATCCCTGCCGGCCTGTCTCGACGGCTCGCCGCTCAATGGCCCTGATGTGGCAGAACTGCCTACTGCCAGCCGGCCAGGCGCGCCATGTCTCGACGCCCCGCTGGGAGAAACTGGCTGGCTGCTCGATCGGCTCGGCCAATGTTTCACCGGCCTCTATCGAACACCGACGGGCGGCATTCCGACCGAGGTCGCCGCCGTGGCCGAGCGCTGGCGGCACCTGCCGGTGCCGATCGACCTGCTCGCGATCGACGACCAGGCCGATCCGACCGGCCTGCTGGCAGAGCGCTACGGTGCCGCTCCCGGCAGCCTCACCCTCGTCCGCCCGGACCAGCATGTCGCGGCTCGGTTCGAACGGTTCGACGCCGCCGCGACCGAGGCGGCGCTTGCCCGCGCGCTCGGCAATTTTAAGGAGACCGACCCATGGGTCGCTTGACCGACACGCTGCAGCTCTCCGACGCGGACGGCTTCTACAGCGAACTCGTCCATCTCTACGACGGGCTCGACGGCCCCGCCGCCGAGGCGCTGTCGGCGCGCCTCATCCTCATCCTCTGCAACCAGGTCGGCGACCGGCAGATCCTCGCCCAAGCTTTCGCGCTCGCGCGAGCGGCCGGCGCGCCGTCTTCCCCGACCCTTCAGGAGTAACGCCATGGCCAAGACCTTCGCCTCGCAAGCCGATCTCGCGGAAAAGCAGGAGACGTTCCAGGAGCTGGCGCCCGGCGCCTATTGCCTGACCGCCGAGGGCGATCCCAACACCGGCGTCGTGATCGGCGACGACGGCGTCATGGTGATCGACGCCCGCGCGACGCCGCTCCTCGCCCGCGACCTGATCGAGCGCATCCGCCAGATCACCGACAAGCCGATCAGATACGTGCTGCTGACCCACTATCATGCCGTCCGCGTGATGGGTGCCTCTGCCTATGGCGCCGAGCAGATCATCGCGTCCGACCTCACGCTCGATCTCATCCGCGAGCGCGGCCGGCAGGATTTCGAGAGCGAGGTCCAACGCTTTCCACGCCTGTTCAAGGCGGTCGAGACCGTGCCGGGCCTCACTTGGCCGAGCCTCGTCTTCAAGGACGAGCTGACCCTGTTCATGGGCCAGCGCGAGGTGCAGATCCGCCATATCGGCGCCGGCCATACCAAGGGCGACACAATCGTCTACCTGCCCGACTGCGACGTGCTCTATTCAGGCGATCTGGTCGAGGAAGGAGCGACGCCCTATTGCGGCGACGCCTATTTCACGCGCTGGCCCGCGACGCTCGACCGGCTCGCCGCGTTCGAGGCCAAGGCGCTGGTGCCCGGCCGCGGCGCAGCACTCATCGGCACAGCGGCCGTCAAGGCCGGCATCGCTGCGACGCGCGGTTTCCTCGCCGACCTGACCGACGTCGTCCGGGCCGGCGTCGGCGCCGGCAAGGGGCTGCGTGCGGTCTATGAGGACGCGATGGCGGCACTCCGGCCGCGCTACGGCCATTGGGTCATCTTCGAGCATTGCATGCCGTTCAACGTCTCGCGCTGCTTCGACGAAATGAGCGGCATCACCGATCCGCGCGTCTGGACCGCCGAGCGCGACGCCGAGATGTGGCGGGCGCTCGAAGGCTGAAAATACAAAACGATACGAGGGAGGAAACGATGGGTGGGTTCAGGACCTTGGTGGCGGCCGGCGCGGCCCTCTGGGTGGTGCCGGCGCTCGCCGCCGGATTTTCCGGCGACCAGATCAAGATCGGCGTGCTGACCGACGAATCGGGACAGTTCAGCACGATCGGCGGCAAGGGCTCGGTTCTCGCAGCCCAGATGGCGGTCAAGGATTTCGGCGGCACGATCGACGGCAAGCCGATCGTCGTCGTCGACGCCGACCATCAGAACAAGCCGGACGTCGGCTCCGCCATCCTGCGCCGCTGGTTCGACCAGGAGGGCGTCGACGCGGTCACCGACCTGCCGGTCTCCTCGGTCGCCTTGGCAGCCCAGGAGATCGCGCGGGAGAAGCACAAGACCCTGCTGATCTCCGGCGCCGCCAGCTCGGCCCTTACCGGCAAGGCCTGCTCGCCCTATTCGACCCAATGGGCCGACGACAGCTATGCGCTCGCCCGTGGCACGGCCAAGGCAGTGGTCGCCGCCGGTGGCAAGAGCTGGTTCTTCCTGACCGCCGACTATGCCTTTGGCGCCGACATGGAAAAGGATGCGACCGCCGCGATCACGGCCGCCGGCGGCACGGTGGCGGGCGCCGTGCGCCATCCGCTCGGCACGTCCGATTTCTCATCCTTCCTGCTGCAGGCCCAATCCTCCAAGGCCAAGGTCGTGGGATTGGCCAATGCCGGCGGCGACACGGTGAGCGCCATCAAGCAGGCGGTCGAGTTCGGCCTGCCGCAAGGCGGACAGAGCCTCGCCGGCTTCCTGATCTTCATTACCGACGTCCATGCGTTGACGCCGCAGGTCGCGCAGAACCTCTACGTCACCGAAGGCTTCTACTGGGACCAGAACGACGCGGCGCGCGCCTTCGCCAAGCGCTTCTTCGACGAGATGGGCCGCATGCCGACGAAGCAGCAGGCCGCGACCTACGCTTCCGTCACCCATTACCTGAAGGCAGCCCGTGCCGCCGGCACCGTGGAGGCCGCGGCCGTGAACAAGGAAATGCGCCAGCTGCCGGTCGACTTCTTCGGTCGCGCGGGCTCGATCCGGCCGGACGGGCGCGTGCTCTACGACCTGACGCTCTATCGCGTGAAGGCGCCCGAGGCAGTCAAGCGGCCGTGGGACTATTATCAAGCCATTTCGACCATCCCGGCGGCCGACGCGTTCCGGCCCGCCGCCGAAGGCGGCTGCCCGCTCCAGTGACCGGTAGACGGAGCGTTTTGAACGGCCTATATAGTTTCAGATGAAACCATAATCGAAGGGTGGAAGCGATGACCTCGTCCGATGGCGCCGGCGCCTATCTCTCCGGCTTCGGCAACAGCTTCGCGACGGAAGCGGTCGCAGGCACCCTGCCCGCCGCGCAGAATTCGCCGCAGAAGGTGCCGCTCGGCCTCTATGCCGAGCAGCTGAGCGGCACCGCCTTCACGGCGCCGCGCGACGAGAACCGGCGCTCCTGGCTCTATCGCATCCGCCCGACCGCGAGCCACAAGCCGTATCGCCGCCGCGACAACGGCCTGATCGCGAGTGGTTTCGCCGCCGAGGCCTCGCCGAACCGGCTGCGCTGGGACCCGCTGGCATTGCCCCAGGACCCGACCGATTTCGTCGACGGGCTCGCGACGGTCGCCGGCAACGGCGACGCCGCGACCGGCAGCGGCGTCTCGATCCATGTCTATCGCGCCAACCGCTCGATGGCGGACCGGGTGTTCTACGACGCCGACGGCGAGCTTCTGCTGGTGCCGCAGCAGGGTCGGCTGGCGCTCGCGACCGAGCTCGGCCGGCTCGACGTGGCGCCGGGCGAGATCGCGGTCATCCCGCGCGGCGTGCGCTTTCGCGCCGAGCTGCCAGACGGCACCGCGCGCGGCTATGTCTGCGAGAACCATGGCGCACTCTTCCGCCTGCCGGAGCTCGGACCGATCGGCGCCAACGGGCTCGCCAACGCCCGCGACTTCCTGACCCCCGCGGCCTGGTTCGAGGGGGTCGACCGGCCGGTCGAGGTCGTGCAGAAGTTCCAGGGCAACCTGTGGGCCACCACGCTCGACCATTCGCCGCTCGACGTCGTCGCCTGGCACGGCAACTACGCACCCTACAAGTACGACCTCGCCCACTTCAACACGATCAACACGGTCAGCTTCGACCATCCCGACCCATCGATCTTTACAGTATTAACATCGCCGAGCGAGCAGCCGGGCACGGCCAACGCGGATTTCGTCATCTTCCCGCCGCGCTGGATGGTGGCCGAGCACACGTTCCGCCCGCCCTGGTTCCACCGCAACGTGATGAACGAGTTCATGGGCCTGGTCCACGGCGCCTACGACGCCAAGGCCGGCGGCTTCGCGCCGGGCGGCATGAGCCTGCATAATTGCATGTCGGGCCACGGGCCGGATCTCGCGAGCTATGCGAAAGCGGTCGAAGCGGCATTGCAGCCGCACAAGATCGACAATACGCTCGCTTTCATGTTCGAGACCCGCTGGGTCATCCGGCCGACCGACTGGGCCTTGGCCGCACCCGAGCTGCAGCCGGACTACGACGCCTGCTGGGACGGTCTCGGCAACAATTTCCGGAAGTGACGATCCCGCCATGAGCGCCCTCGACCAGACCCACGACCGGACCCTCACGAGCTGGGTCACCAGCGCCAACGGCCATGCCGACTTCCCGATCCAGAATCTGCCGTTCGGCATCTTCCAGCCGCACGGCGGCAGCCCACGCGGCGGTGTCGCGATCGGCGACGAGATCCTGGATCTTCGGGAGGCGGTCAGCCTCGGCCTGTTCGAGGGGCCGGCGCGCGAGGCGGCCGAGGCTGCGTCCGGCGCCACGCTCAACCCGCTGATGGCGGTCGGTGCCGCGGCACGCCGGGCGCTCCGCTTGCGCCTGTCCGAGCTCTTGGCCGAGCACGGCGCCGAGCGGGCCAAGGTCGAGGGCTACGCGACCATCCTGCTGCACCAGGCGGCGGACTGCACGCTGCATCTGCCGGCGCGGATCGGCGACTACACGGATTTCTATGCCGGCATCAACCATGCGACCAACGTCGGCCGCCTGTTCCGGCCCGACAACCCGCTGATGCCGAACTACAAATACGTGCCGATCGGCTATCACGGCCGCGCCTCGTCGGTCCGCGTATCGGGCGGCGACGTCGTCCGGCCGAATGGCCAACGCAAGCCTGCGAGCGAGGAATTCCCCAGCTTCGGCCCATCGCGAAACCTCGACTATGAATTGGAGCTCGGCATCTGGATCGGCCCGGGCAATGCGCTCAGCCAGCCCATCCCGATCGCGCAAGCGGCCGAGCATATCGTCGGCTATTGCCTGTTGAACGACTGGTCGGCGCGCGACATCCAGGGCTGGGAATACCAGCCGCTCGGGCCCTTCCTCGCCAAGAACTTCCACACGAGCATCTCGCCCTGGCTGGTGACGGCCGAGGCGCTGGCACCGTTCCGCAGCGCCCAGCCGGCCCGGCCCGAAGGTGATCCGCGACCGATGGACTATCTCTGGAGCGAGGCGGACCAGCAGGCGGGCGCGCTCGACATCAGGCTCGACGTGCTGCTTGAGACCGCGACCGACCGGGTCGCCGGCCGGCGGCCGGTCCGCATCGGCGGCAGCAACACGCGCGAGCTTTATTGGACGCCGGCGCAGATGGTCGCCCATCACGCGTCCGGCGGCTGCAACCTGGCGCCCGGCGACCTGTTCGGCTCGGGCACGATCTCCGGCACCACGACCGACAGCTTCGGCAGCCTGCTCGAGATCACCGAAGGCGGCCGCAAGCCGCTCGCCCTGCCCGCGGGCGAAACCCGGCGCTTTCTCGAGGACGGCGACGAGGTGATCTTCCGCGCCCACGGCGTGCGCGACGGCTTCGTGTCGATCGGCTTCGGCGAATGCCGCGGCCGCATCGCGCCGGCGATCTGACCCGGCGATCTGACCGGCCGATCCGACCTGCCGAATCAGGCTCCCGTCGGCTCGACGACCAGCACCGGCAACCGGACGCGCACCGTCGTCCCCCGACCCAGCACGCTGTCGACGGCGAGCGTGCCGCCGTGCAACTCGACAAGGCTTTTGGCAATCGGCAGGCCCAGCCCGGCGCCTTCGCGGCGGCGGGTCAGCCCGCCGTCGATCTGACGGAACGGGCTCAGCGCGATCTCGACCTGCTCAGGCGTCATGCCGATGCCGCCGTCGGCGACGGTCAACATCACCCACGGCGTGGCGCTGGCCTCTGCGGCCACGCGCACGGCGACCCGGCCGCCCTCAGCGCTGAACTCGACCGCATTCAGCAGCAGGTTCAAGAGCACGCGCATGACCATGGCCTTGTCGGCCAGGACCGGCAGCGCGTCCGGAACCTCGACGACGATCTCGACGCCGCGCTTTGTCGCCTGGGTCGAGACCAGCCCGCGGCAGCTGCGGGCAAGCTCGGCAAGGTCGAGCGCTTCGCGGCGTGGTGCCATCTGGCCGGCCTGGATCTGGGAAAGGTCCAGCATGTCGTTGACCAGCGCCAGCAGACGACGGCCGCTCGAGCACTTCCGCCTGCTGCCGCAGTGTCTCGTGCGTGTGGCGTATCGCCAGCCAGAGGAGGCCGAAGCTGGTGAAGACGAGCGCGGTCACAATATCGTCGAGATGCCATTCCGGCCGCGCCGCATCGAAGGCGGCGACCCGCTCGAACGGCTCAAAATAAATCGAGGCGACGAAGCCCGCGACCGTCGTCAGCAAAATGACGACGATATCGCGGCCGACAGTTGAGCGAGGGACGAGAAACGGCGACGACGCCACGGCGATCTGGCTCCCGGATCGAACCGTCGCATCCTGCCGCAGCAACGTGAATCGATCATCAGGATTTGACCAGATTGCACCCCAATCGCTGCACGACGGCTGCAATCGGCATGCGATGCAGACGGTTGGTTGGCGTAAGCTATTTTTGTCAACCTATTAACATTAATTGCGCCCGCCTTGCCGTCGCCCCGCCGTAAGGATTGAGGCCGCGGCCCAGTCGTGACAATATGTATGAGTTGTTTGCGGAAGCCGTTCATTTACAAATATTTACATCAAGGGGGCGGCACAGGCGCGCGTTTCGCGACATAAGGCGTTTGGCGATCACGCTGCGAGCTGCCGCGGTCGAAAAGCTCAGCGCGTACGTTTTTCAGAATCGACTCCGTCGATTTTTGCATATATGCCGATCATAAATAGACCGCGACCAACGCGAACCGCTGGCGGGCATCGACCGCCGCAACCGGAAGACGGGAGGAAAGATGATGAAGGCCAAATACCTGCTCGCCGCCGCGGCGCTCGGCGCTCTGGCGCTTTCGGCCGGCGCCCAGGCCCAGGAGAAAGTGACGATCGGCATCGCCATGCCGACAAAGTCGTCGGCCCGCTGGATCGACGACGGCAACAACATGGTCAAGCAGTTCGAGGCCAAGGGCTACAAGACCGACCTGCAATATGCCGAGGATGACATCCCGAACCAGCTGTCGCAGATCGAGAACATGATCACCAAGGGCGACAAGGTCCTGGTCATCGCCGCGATCGACGGCACGACGCTGTCCGACGCGCTGCAGCAGGCCCATGACAAGGGCATCAAAATCATCGCCTATGACCGCTTGATCCGCAAATCGCCGAACGTCGACTATTACGCGACCTTCGACAATTTCCAGGTCGGCGTGCTGCAGGCGCAGTCGATCGAGGCGGCGCTCGGGCTGAAAAACGGCAAGGGCCCGTTCAACATCGAGCTGTTCGGCGGCTCGCCGGACGACAACAACGCGTATTTCTTCTACAACGGCGCCATGTCGGTGCTCGACCCCTACATCAAGTCCGGCAAGCTCGTGGTCCAGAGCGGCCAGATGGGCATGGACAAGGTCTCGACGCTGCGCTGGGACGGCGCCGTGGCGCAGTCGCGCATGGACAATTTGCTCAGCGCCTATTACGGCAACAAGCGGGTCGACGCCGTGCTCTCGCCCTATGACGGGCTCAGCATCGGCATCCTCTCGTCGCTTAAGGGTGTCGGCTACGGCAGCGCGAGCCAACCGATGCCGTTCGTCTCTGGCCAGGATGCCGAGGTCCCGTCGGTCAAGTCGATCCTGGCCGGCGAGCAATATTCGACCATCTACAAGGACACGCGCCAGCTGGCCAAGGTGACGGTCGACATGGTCGAGGCGATGGAAAAGAATCAGTCCGTACCGGTCAACGACACCAAGACCTATGAGAACGGTGTCAAGGTCGTGCCGGCCTATCTCCTGAAGCCGGTCGTGGTCGACAAGACCAACTGGAAGCAGGTGCTGGTCGACGGCGGCTACTACAAGGAAAGCCAGATCCACTGAGATCGGCTGGTCACTGAGTTCGACTGACGGGAACCCGAGGGCGGCCAAGCGCCGCCCTCGGCACCGGGGAGGAAGCATGGACGCGATCCTCGAAATGCGCGGCATCACCAAGACGTTTCCGGGCGTGAACGCGCTCGATAACGTCAACCTGACGGTGCGGCGCGGCGAGATCCACGCCATCGTCGGCGAGAACGGCGCCGGCAAATCGACGCTCATGAAGGTGCTGAGCGGCGTCTATCCGCACGGCAGCTTCGAGGGGCAGATCGTCTTTCAGGGCGAGGAGCGGCAGTTCCGCACCATCGCCGACAGCGAGCGCGCCGGCATCATCATCATCCACCAGGAGCTGGCGCTGGTGCCGCAGCTCTCGATCGCCGAGAACGTGTTCCTCGGCAATGAGCAGGCGCGCCGCGGCGTCATCGACTGGATGACGGTCATGCGCAAGACCCGGGCACTGCTCGATACCGTGGGCTTGCACGAACCGCCCGAGACGCTCGTCACGCACTTAGGCGTCGGCAAGCAGCAGCTGGTCGAGATCGCGAAGGCGCTCTCGAAGGAGGTGAAGCTGCTGATCCTCGACGAGCCGACGGCGAGCCTCAACGAGACCGACAGCAACCTGCTCCTGGACCTTCTGGTCTCGTTCAAGGCCGAGGGCATTACCTCGATCCTGATCTCACACAAGCTCAACGAGATCGCCAAGGTCGCGGACGCCATCACCGTGCTGCGCGACGGCGCCACGGTCGCGAGCTTCGACTGCCGCGCCGAGCCCTTGAGCGAGGACCAGATCATCCGCCACATGGTCGGGCGCGCGCTCGACGACCGCTATCCGAAGCGCGAACCCGCGATCGGCGACGTGCTGTTCGAGGTCAAGGACTGGAGCGTCTATCACCATCGCCATGCCGGGCGGCAGGTGATCAAGCACATCGACCTCAATGTCCGGCGCGGCGAGGTCGTGGGCCTGGCCGGCCTCATGGGCGCCGGCCGGACGGAATTCGCCATGAGCGTGTTCGGCCGGTCCTACGGCCGGCACATCACGGGCAAGGCCTTCCTCGACGGCCGCGAGGTCGATCTCTCGACCATTCCGAAGGCGATCGCGGCCGGCATCGCCTATGCGACCGAGGACCGCAAGCACTACGGCCTCGTGCTCGACAACAGCATCATGCACAACATCTCGCTCGCCAATCTCGCGGGCGTGGCGCGCCATCTCGTGATCGACGACGGGCGCGAGGCGGCTATCGCCAACGACTATCGGCGCCAGCTCAAAATCCGCAGTTCGGACATCCTGCAGGCGACGGTCAATCTCTCGGGCGGCAACCAGCAGAAGGTCGTGCTCAGCAAGTGGCTCTATGCCGACCCGCAGCTCCTCATCCTGGACGAGCCGACCCGCGGCATCGACGTCGGCGCCAAGTACGAGATCTACACGATCATCAATCGCCTCGCCGACGAGGGCAAAGGCGTCCTGATGATCTCGTCGGAGATGCCGGAGCTCCTGGGCGTGTGCGACCGGATCTATGTCATGAACGAGGGCCGGCTGGTCGCCGAAATGCCAGCCGCCGAGGCGTCGCAGGAACGGATCATGAGAGCGATCGTCAAGGGAGCTGACGTGAAGGGAGCCGATCGGGTCGAGGAGATGGCGTCATGAGTTTGAAGATTACCGCACCCGCCGCCAAGGAAGCCCGCCCGCCACGTCCGCCGGTACGGGGCTCGGTGCGCGGTCATCTGCGCGAGTACGGCATGCTGCTGTCGCTCGCCATCATCGTGATCTTCTTCGAGAAGATGACGAACGGCGCGCTCCTGATGCCGCTCAACCTCACCAACCTGGTGCTGCAGAACAGCTACATCGTCATCATGGCGCTGGGCATGCTGCTCGTCATCGTGTCCGGGCACATCGACCTGTCGGTCGGCTCGGTCTCGGGCTTCATCGGCGCGCTCGCCGCGATGATGATGGTGCAGTTCCATCTGGATTTCGTCTCGACGACGATCCTGAGCCTGCTCGTGGGCGCGCTCATCGGCGCGGCACAAGGCTATTGGATCGCCTATTTCAAGATACCGTCCTTCATCGTGACGCTCGCCGGCATGCTGGTGTTCCGCGGCCTGTGCCTGGTCGTGCTGGGCGGCCAGTCGATCGGGCCGTTTCCGGTCGATTTCCAGCGGCTGAGCTCCGGCTTCCTGCCGGACCTCATGGCCGGCAGTGCGCTCAACGTCACATGCCTGGCGCTCACCCTGCTGCTGGTCGCGGCCATGGTGGGATTCGGCCTGCGCAACCGGGCGCGCCGCCAGGAGAACGGCCTCACCCAGGATTCGCCGCTGTTCTTCGGCCTCAAGACCGCGATCGCAGCCCTCGTCGTCCTGGGCCTCGGATACCTGCTCGCCTCCTACAAGGGCCTGCCGAACGTGCTGGCGATCATGATCGTGCTCATCGCCGGCTATAGCTTCATGACGCTCAAGACGACGATCGGCCGGCGCATCTATGCGCTGGGCGGCAACGAGAAGGCGGCGAAACTGTCGGGCATCGATACCGAGCGCCTGACGTTCCTGACATTCGTCAACATGGGCGTGCTGTCGGCCTTGGCCGGCCTCATCTTCGCCGCCCGGCTCAACACGGCGACGCCCAAGGCGGGCCTGTCGTTCGAGCTCGACGTCATCGCCGCCTGCTTCATCGGCGGCGCGTCGGCCTCGGGCGGCGTCGGCCGGGTGAGCGGTGCCGTCATCGGCGCCTTCGTCATGGGCATCATGAACAACGGCATGTCGATCGTCGGCGTCGGCATCGACTGGCAGCAGGTGATCAAGGGCCTGGTGCTCTTGGCCGCCGTCTGCTTCGACGTCTACAACCGGAACCGGTCGTAACACGGCTCGCGGCTCATCGCCGAGCCGCGACAGGGGGGGCACAAACGAAAACGGCCAGGATCCAGGATCCTGGCCGTCGCGCCGAAAATCGGGGAAATGCCCCCTAGAACGGTTCTGTGCACCTAGGTATGTAAAGAACGAAAAGAATTGTTTGATCTCATTATGTTAGAGAACCGTACATTAAAAATATGTCAACAAAAAGGCGTTTTCAAGCGTTTTGGCGCGTTCGCGCCGAAATGATTGTAAACGCAACCCCGGGGTTCTGGGGGGCGGCACGAGCCCCCCGATACTCGATTCCAGCTAACTGGAAAGAACCCGATTTTCAGAAAATATTTTCGCCAGAAACCTGTCCTCTTCGAAACGCAATTCAAGCGAGCGCCGCTTGGGTTATGGCGAAGGAGGTTTGGGTTGCTTCTCATCGGCAGGGCAAATGGCACTTACAGGATGGGCCGCAGTAGCTAGAGCGCGACACGCGCAATTTAAAGCCGCTTCCATTAGGTATTCGCGATCTTTTTGGAAAGTATTATTGGCATCCGTATTAGATTTGACGATCGCATCGTAACGCTTGTTCCATTCGTCGCGAGCGGCAGTCCAATCGTTATATTCCTGCTGAGACATCTTGGAGTTGCCGTTCTCAACCTTTTCCCCTGGCATCTTCGGCGCATCAGGATAAGTTTGCTTCTGGGGCGGGGTCCGTCTGTAGGTGCGGATCCACTGGCAGGTGCTTTGTGCATTCGCTCGAAATTCTGGCAAGTATGACGCGAGTTCCGGATCCATGTCACTTGGCGGCATAGTTGTGAGCGTCTTATAGACACCTTCTCCATCGATACCGGTATTATTCACTTCGGAGGTTATGCTGTCGAATACGATTCTCCGCGACAAAATACTATAAAACCTCTGGCGCCGAAAACTGTCGATAAGGCTAATTTGTTCTCGCGATTGCGCGGCGAGAGAGGTTAGACGCTCCTCCGAAGAGGCGATTTTCTCCTTTGCATTAAGAATTTCATATTCAAGCTGCGCAAGTTCCTTTTGGGTCGAAAGGAGTTTGCTTTGTGTGGAGAGATTAGCGACCGTTATCTGCTCTGTAATATTTTGCAAATCTGCAAGTCGTTTCTCTCTGTCATCAGCTAATGATTTAAGGCGACGGGATTGCTCTGCAATATCGCTGAGTTCATTGTTGCGCCGAACAATTTCCGATCGGAAATAATCTTCGAGGCCGGATATCTGCGTTGTCGCCCACAAAGAAACTACGCCGATTAATAGAGTACCGATGGCGGTCGCTGCATTCATCCATTCTCGAATCGACGTCCAGTCTCGCGATGAGCGCAGCAAAGGCTTGGTCCTTAGTTCAGGTTCAGGTTCGACAACCCGCCGCTGTGATCGCGATCTGAGGGCTTTCACCTATGTCGAGCGGCGGACGGACAGATGTGCCCTGGCCTCATTTGAAGCCAGGGCACTAGGTAGGCTTACTTCCCCTTGGGCTTATGCTTCGCCTGAGCAAGGTCAGAAGCAGCGACTTCCTTTTCTTTGGCAGTCGATTTCGGATTGCTGAGGATCTTCCCAGCGTCCGAAGCAGGCTTTTTCCCAGTGGTCATAGTGCCCTCGTAAGTTGCCACCAGTGCACTCGCACTGGCGTGTATCATCTACAATTTTCCCTTAAATGTCGAGTCTGTTCACTGTATATGGTGTCAACGGCTTTGAGCGCCACCATATATGTGGTCAGAATGAGCATGTCGGCGTGCATGACGGGATACGTGACGGTTGCGGCGCGAGGTTTCAGCGGGACTGGCCTTCAACACCAGCGCTAGATCGATCACTGCGAATGCGCTACGACGCCCACATGGAAATTGACGACACGCTGGAGCCCGATAGGCTCCGCTTCATACGATTCCACGGCAACCTTGGGGTCGGCGGCATCCTCGTACACGGCAAGCCGTGCTGGTTTGCCTGGGGGCCCCGTGGCCTTATCCATCGAGCTTTCCGTTCCTACAAGGACGCAGCAAGAGCTGTTGAGCAGGCCGAACGCGCTGTGCGAAACGAAGCTCAATGGAAGAAGTGGCTCGCAACTCTAGATATTGTATTCAATACTCGTGGGGAGGTTAAAGAGCACGTTCCTGATGGAGATTCCACGGTCCATGTGATCCAGCTTCTGCCTGATGAATTGTCATGGTGTGCGAGGCTCGGCACGAAGAGCGGCTGGAGCAGTTGGGTTCCCAACGAGGAAGATCGAAAAGAGGTTTTTCCGACGCTGGCTGAAGCTCTGGCCCGACAGGCAGTTCTGACGTCCTATAACGACCCCACGACTGAGGACGAGGATTACAGCGAAGAAGACATCCCAGGAATGGGACCTTGAATTTAAGTGCAAAGCGATAACACTACAGCAGCGGCTTATTAGATCGCGCTCGCCATCGCTGGATCATGCCGACAAATGGATGAGATCGATCTAATTTCGACCGCACCCCGTGGATGCGTTCGTACTCTTGTGCTTCGTCGTACCATACCCTCGCTCGCTCAATAGCTTCTTGAGCAGATTTGTTTTCAACAATTCGATCAGAACGTACACAATCTGCCGCCAGATGGCGAGCAAGAACCCAAACAGCTCCGACCTCCATGGCGAATTCGATTTGTTCTAGACGAAATTCGAGGGAATTTTCGATCTGCCACTTGAGATATCTTGCGCATTCGTCTACGGCTCCCTTCTCAGTCATGGGTATTCTCTCAACGTTTTTCGAGAAAATACCATGAATTTATTAAGCCATATTTATAGAACACTTCATACGCGGCGGTTCGCACCGTGTTATATATTCCCCCTTCAGATCCAAGTATCGATTCGTCGCCACTAACTTTGGCGCTTGTCTCGAATGGGTACACCCGAGCGGGTCATTCTCGCGAGACGGCTTTAATGTCTGTTTAGGGTGGGAAAGAGCGATATAAGACAAAGTGTTAGGACCATCTAGATCCTAGCAAGATGCTCAGGAGCACATTCGGTGGCGAAGATCGGCTATCGGGGGCTGAATCGCGCGCCTGATCTATGGATCGTCCCTCCAGCCGCTTGCGCTCATTCGGGTGAGCATAGTCTGAACGAGCTTCCCGCCATTTGGGGACAGGAACCGCGCGCCAGGCATCACCGCCCGCCTCTCGCTCAAGCTACGAAGAGTCCTCGTGATCAGAGGGTGGCGTTGCCGGCCCCCAAGAGCGGCTATCCATCGCCGTCGAGCAGCCGATCGACCATCGCACGGACGAGCTTCCGATCCTTGGAAGACAGGAGATGGACGCGTGGAATCACCGCGTCTTCCGCAGCAGCGGCGCCTGCCGCCGCCCGTATTTCCGGACTGAAAACCTGATCGATGCCGCATCCGACCGCGTTGGCTATTGCCTCCACGGTCGAGATGGACGGGAGGACCAAGCCTCTCTCGATCTGCGAAATCGAACTCGTACCTTTGCCGAGCCGACTAGCCAGCTCCGTTTGCGTCAAACCGGCCGATTCGCGCAGCACTTTGATTCGCCGGCCGAGGCGGTACGAAATTTCCGTTGTTATTCGGCGTGGAAAATTGACCCCTGCTGAGGGGTGATCGGTGTCCAAAATTGACCCCCTTGAGGCTGCTGTTGGCAAGCTGCCCGCTCCTGGATGCGAGCGGGTGGTCGGGGGATGTTGGTTG